>DASZDK010000045.1:0-5701 GCA_035942035.1 Acidimicrobiales bacterium | reverse complement strand
ACCCAGGCCCTCGACGTCGTGCGGGGCCAGCCCGATCGCTATCGGGTGGTGGCCCTGGGGGCGTGGTCGTCGGTCGAGCTGCTGGCGGAACAGGCGCGGGAGCTCCGGCCCGAGGTGGTGGCGCTGGGCGACCCGGCGCGGGCCGACGAGCTGCAGGCGCTGGTGCCGTCCGGCACCGAGGTGGTGGCCGGCCCGGACGCCCTGGCTTCGGTTGCCGGCGACGCCGACGTGGTGGTCAACGCCGTGGTCGGCTTCGCCGGGCTGCCGATCACCCTGGCCACCCTCGAGGCGGGCCACCGCCTGGCCCTGGCCAACAAGGAGTCGCTGATCGCCGGCGGCCCGGTGGTGCGGCGGGCTCGGGGCGGGGGCGGGGGAGAGATCGTCCCGGTGGACTCGGAGCACTGCGCCTTGCACCAGTGCCTGCGGGCGGGTGGTGACCACGAGGTGGCCCGGCTGGTGCTCACTGCCAGCGGCGGGCCCTTCCGAGGACGCTCAGACGCCGACCTGGCGGAGGTCACCGTCGACGACGCGCTGGCCCACCCGACGTGGAGCATGGGCCCCAAGATCACCGTCGACTCCTCGACCCTCATGAACAAGGGCCTCGAGGTCATCGAGGCCCATGAGCTGTTCGGGGTGACCTACGACCGCATCGAGGTGGTGGTGCACCCACAGTCGGTGGTGCACTCGATGGTGGAGTTCAGCGACGGCGCCACGCTGGCCCAGCTCTCGCTGCCCGACATGCGCCTGCCCATCGCCTACGCCCTGGCCTGGCCCCACCGGTCGAGGACTCCCTTCGGCGCCATCGACTGGGCCCGGCTGGCCCGGCTGGACTTCGAGGCGCCCGACGTCGACGCCTTCCCCTGCCTCGGCCTGGCCTACGAGGCGGGCCGGGCGGGAGGCTCGGCCCCGGCATGGCTCAACGCCGCCAACGAGGTCGCCGTGGCCGCCTTCCTCGCCAGGCGCATCCCGTGGTCGGGCATCGCCGAGGTATTGAAAACGGCGCTGTCCGAGCATGATGGGACCCCACTGGACGACGTCGACGCCGTGATCGAGGTCGATCGGCGGGCCCGTGAGCTGACCACCAAGATCGTCGAGAGGAGCGTGACCGCGTGACCGAGACCGCCGAGGGGGGGTCGCCGCCCTCGCCGCCCGGCGACGGCCGCACGGACGCGCCCCGTCCCGAGGGCGAGGCCACCAGCTGGGTGCGGCGCGGCCTGGTGATCGCCGCCACGGTGGCGATCGGGGCGTACGTCTCGCTGCCCACGCTCGTGGTCATCGCCGCCCTGATCTTCATGATCTTCATGCACGAGCTCGGTCACTACCTCACCGCCAAGGCGGCGGGGATGAAGGTGACCGAGTTCTTCATCGGTTTCGGGCCCAGGCTGTGGTCGTTTCGCCGGGGCGAGACCGAGTACGGCTTCAAGGCCATTCCCGCCGGCGCCTACGTCCGCATCATCGGGATGAGCAATCTGGAGGAGATCGACCCAGCCGAGGAGGACCGCACCTACCGCCAGAAGTCCTACCGGCAGCGGATGTCGGTGGCCCTGGCCGGCTCCACCATGCACTTCCTGATGGCGATTGCCCTGGCCTTCACCGTGCTCAGCGTCGTCGGCACCCCCGACGTCGACTCCGCGCGCTGGAGCGTCGGCGCCGTCGGCGAGGACACTGCCGCCGCGGCCGCCGGCCTCGAGGTGGGCGATCGGGTCCTGGCGGTCGACGGCCAGCGCTTCGAGAGCTTCCAGGCCCTTTCCGCCTACCTGCGTGAGCATCCCGGCGACAAGGTGACCCTGCTCGTCGATCGGGACGGCCAAGAGCTGCGGCTCCAGACCACCCTCGGCACCAGGACCGACGGCGGTGAGGAGATCGGCTTCCTCGGGGTCGCTGCCGAGTTCCCCAGCCGGCGGGTGGGTCCGGTGACCGGCCTGGTGGACTCGGCGAAGCTCACCGGTCAGACGATGTGGCTCTCGATCGAGGGCCTGAAGGCGTTTTTCTCTCCGGCCGGCGTCTCCGGCTACGTCGACACCCTCACGGGCAGCGCCCCGGCGGCGGCTCCGGGCGAGATCGAGGGCGAGAACCGCCTGCTCTCGCCGGTGGGCGCAGTGCGCATCGCCAGCGACGCGGCGTCGACCAGCCTCGTCGCCGTGCTCCAGTTCATGTTCGCCATCAACGTGTTCGTCGGGGTGTTCAACCTGGTGCCCCTGCTGCCGTTCGACGGCGGCCACGTCGCCATCGCCACCTACGAGCGCATTCGCAGCCGGAAGGGCCGGCGCTACTTCGCCGACGTGGGCAAGCTGATGCCGCTGACCTACGCGGTGGTGGCGCTGCTGATCCTGGTCGGCCTGACTGCGCTGTACCTCGATCTCGTCGACCCCATCTCCCTTCGATGATGGCATCGGCGCACCGCCGGCCGACCCGCCAGGTGGTCCTGTCCCACCCCTCACGCCCCGTCGCGGTGGGCGGCGCGGCGCCGGTCAGCGTCCAGTCGATGACCATCACCAAGACCGCCGATCACGAGGCCACGCTCGAGCAGATCTACGCCCTGGCCGGCGCCGGCGCCGACATCGTGCGCTGCACGTGCAACGACGAGGCTGCCGCCGAGGGGCTGGCCCGCATCGTCCCCCGGTCCCCGGTGCCCATCGTGGCCGACATCCACTTCCAGCACCGCCTCGCCCTCGCCGCCCTGGAGGCCGGGGTGTCGTGCCTGCGGCTCAACCCGGGCAACATCCGCAAGCCCGAGCACATCAAGACGGTGGCGGCGGCCGCCCGAGATCGCGGTGTTCCTATCCGCATCGGGGTCAACGCTGGCTCCCTCGACCCCGACATCGAGTCCCGTCTGGGTGTGACCCCCGAAGCCCTGGTGGCCTCGGCCGAGCGGGAGCTGGCCCACTTCGCGGAGGTCGGGTTCGACGACGTGAAGATCTCGGTGAAGGCGTCCGACGTGCGGCTCATGGTCGAGGCCTACCGGATGCTGGCCGAGACCGTCGACCACCCGCTGCACCTGGGCGTCACCGAGGCCGGACCGCCGCCGGGCGGGCTGGTCAAGGCCACCGCCGGAATCGCCACCTTGTTGATGGAGGGCATCGGCGACACCATCCGCTACAGCCTCACCGCCGACCCGGTGGAGGAGGCGCGGGCCGGTCGCCAGCTGCTCGAGGCCCTCGGCCTGCGTGAGCGCACCGGCGTCGACCTCATCGCCTGCCCGAGCTGCGGCCGGGCCGAGATCGACGTGATCAAGGTGGCGGGCGAGGCAATGGCCGCCTTCGCTCAGCGGGAGCTGCCGGTGCAGGTGGCGGTCATGGGCTGCGTGGTCAACGGCCCGGGGGAGGCCCGCTCCGCCGACCTCGGCATCGCCGCCGGCCGGCGGCGTGGGCACCTGTTCATCCGAGGCCAGGTCGTGCGGGTGGTCCCCGAGGACGAGATGGTCGAGGCCCTGGTGGAGGAGGCAGAGAAGCTGGTGGCCGACGGCGTCGAGGCTCGCCTGGCCGCGGCCGACGCCGGCGCCGCCGCCGAGGCCGAGGCCGATCGGGCGGCCCTGCTGGCCGACCAGGGTGACGACGCCAACGCCAGCGAGGCCCGCGTCGAGCTCATCCGGAGCCGTACCGGCGCCGCCTGACCGCCTCCGAGCCGGCAGCACCAGCGGCTGCTCTTTCGACCGCTCGTCTTGCCACAGCGCCGGTTGTCACTGCATTTCGTTCCCTCCTACCTGTGCACGTGGAGCCGGGGGTCGGTCCGGCGACAAGACCACGTCGGCCACCGTGCACGAAACCCGCCTCCTGCCCATCACCACCGGGTCGGTCGACGGCATCCCGGTCGGCACCGTGTTCGACCTGGCGGGCTGTGTGCACCCGTTGCGGTCGGAGCGGGCCACCGACAATGTCGTGGCGCGCAAGATGGTCCCTCTGGACGACTTGCGAGCGGTGGCCATCGGCCGCCGGCCGCGAGTCCCTGAGCGCCACGTCGACCTCGGGGCCGGGACCACTTCCGCTGCCAGAACCGGAAGGGACCTATCCTCGGCGCCCGTGGCCAAGGCACCGGTGCTCACACCGCAGAACGAGGACTACCCCCGCTGGTACCAGGACGTGGTGGCCAAGGCCGAGCTGGCCGACAACGGCCCCGTGCGGGGGACGATGGTGATCCGTCCCTACGCCTACGCCATGTGGGAGCGGATGCAGGCCGAGGTCGACCGGCGCATCAAGGCCACCGGGGCGCGCAACGCCTACTTCCCGCTGTTCATCCCCGAGAGCTACCTGCGCCGCGAGGCGGAGCACGTCGAGGGGTTCAGCCCCGAGCTCGCCGTGGTGACCCACGGCGGAGGCAAGGAGCTCGACGAGCCGGTCGTGGTGCGTCCCACCAGCGAGACGGTCATCAACAGCTACTTCGCCAAGTGGGTGCAGAGCTACCGCGACCTTCCGCTGCTCATCAACCAGTGGGCCAACGTGGTGCGCTGGGAGCTGCGGCCCCGGTTGTTCCTGCGCACCTCGGAGTTCCTGTGGCAGGAGGGGCACACCGCCCACGCCACCGCTGCCGAGGCCGCCGCCTACGCCGAGCGGATCCTGCGCGACGTCTACGAGGACTTCATGGTGAACGTGCTGGCCATCCCCGTGCTCACCGG
The DNA here is from genome assembly GCA_035942035.1 of Acidimicrobiales bacterium. Classification (GTDB taxonomy): domain Bacteria; phylum Actinomycetota; class Acidimicrobiia; order Acidimicrobiales; family CADCSY01; genus JAHWJR01. Next base: position 1,089 of record DASZDK010000045.1, on the reverse strand, counting down.
GCGCAAGACCGCCCGGGAGCGCTTCGCCGGCGCCGTGAACACGCTGACCTGCGAGGGGATGATGGGCGACGGCAAGGCGCTGCAGCTCGGTACCAGCCATGAGCTGGGGCAGAACTTCGCCCGGGCGTTCGACATCACCTTCTCCGCCGAGGACGGCGGGCAGTCCCACGTCTGGCAGACCTCGTGGGGGGCGTCGACGCGCATGCTGGGCGGGCTCATCATGGCCCACGGCGACGACGCTGGCCTGCGCCTCCCGCCGCAGTTGGCCCCCATCCAGGTCGTGGTGCTGCTGGTGCGGGCCGAGGGCGGGGCGGGGGAGCGGGCAGCGGGGCTGGTGGCCGAGCTGACGGCTGCAGGAGTGCGGGCGGAGCTCGACGACCGGGTCGAGGTCAGCTTCGGCCGGCGCAGCGTGGACTGGGAGCTCAAGGGTGTTCCCGTGCGGGTCGAGGTCGGGCCGCGCGACCTGGCCAAGGGCTCGGTCACCCTCGTGCGGCGGGACACCGGGGACAAGACCGGCATCCCTGCCAGCGAGGTCGTCCCCCGTGTCACCGCCGCCATGGCCGAGGCCCAGGCCGCGCTCCTCGACGGCGCCCGCCGGTGCCAGGAGGAGCGTACGTTCGACGTCTCCACCGTGGAGGAGGCGACGGAGGCGGCGCGGTCGGGCTTCGCCCGCCTTTCCTGGTCGGCGGTGGGCGAGGGGGGAGAGTCTCGCTTGGCCGAGCAGGGGATCACCGTGCGCTGCCTGCGGCGTGCGGACGGGAGCCTGCCCGTCACCGGCGACGAGGCCGACCTGGTGGCCGTGGTGGGCCGGGCCTACTGATCGTTCGCCGGCCTGCGGCGACACCAGGCCGGGTCACGAAGAGCCCCCGCCTGGCTATACTTGGCGAGGTTCTGTTGTCCCTGCGGTCCGCGGACCGTCCCGGCGTGGGCTCTGCCCACGCCTTTGTCTTGTCAGGCCGCAGACGCGAAGTGAGGGAGGTGGCGATGGGCACGACCGAGTTGGTGGAGCAGGTGGTGACCCCGCTCCTGGAGCCTCGTGGCCTCCGGCTCTACGACGTCGAGCTGGCCGGCGGCACCCTTCGGGTGGTG
>DASZDK010000044.1:0-17347 GCA_035942035.1 Acidimicrobiales bacterium | reverse complement strand
AGGCGTTCGTTGGCTCATGGCATCTCCTTGTGTCGGGGCCGGCGAAGATCGCCGGGCGCGGTGACCTACGTACGCACGGTGTTCGCCACGGGATCGTAACGCCTTCGTCCACAGGGAGTGGTGGCAGCCCGGAAGGATCTCACGGGAGGCACAATGGCTCCGATGGCCGTGACCGACGTCGCCCACCGCATCGACACGCTGCGCGCCGAGCTGCGCCGACTCGGGCGGGTGGTGGTCGCCTTCAGTGGTGGTGCCGACTCCGCCCTGCTGGCGTTCGTGGCCCACGACACCCTCGGCCCCGAGCGGGCGGGGGCGCTCACCGCGGTGTCGCCGTCGTTGGCGCCCGAGGAGGAGCGTCACTGCGCCGACCTGGCGGAGGCGTGGGGACTGCGCTGGAGGGCCGTGGTCACCGACGAGCTCGCTGATCCGGCCTACTCCCTCAACGACGGCCAGCGCTGTTACCACTGCAAGGCCGAGCTGATGACCGCCTTCGCTCCGGTGGCGGCCGCCGAGGAGGCGACCGTCGTGCTGGGCGTCAACGTCGACGACCTGGGTGACCACCGCCCGGGCCAGCAAGCCGCCGCCGAGCGCGGCGCCGCCTTCCCCCTCGTCGAGGCCGGCTTCACCAAGGCGGACGTCCGTGCCGCCTCCCGGGCCCTCGGGTTGGTGACGTGGGACAAGCCGGCTGCCGCCTGCCTGGCCTCGCGGGTGCCGTACGGGACCCCGGTCACGTTGGGGGTGCTGCGGGAGGTGGCCGAGGCTGAGTCCGGTCTGCGCCGGCTGGGCTTCCGTCAGCTGCGGGTGCGCCACTACGGCGACCTGGCCCGGGTGGAGCTTCCCGCCGCCGACCTGGCGGTGGCGGTGCGTCGGCGGGACGAGGTGGTGGCCGCGGTGCGGGCGGCCGGCTACCACTACGTCACCCTCGACCTCGAGGGCTTCCGCTCCGGCAACCTCAACGCCGGGTTGGCTGCCGGGTGAGGCTGGCGGTCCTGTTGGTCCTCGCCGGCTTGGTCGCCCTCACCGCCGCCGAGGTGGTGGTACCGCCCCGCATCGAGCAGGGCGTCGAGGACCGGGTGGCCAGGCAGGTGCCCGAGGCCGGGTCCGTGGACGCCACCGTCCGGTCGTTCCCGGTGGTGGCCCGGGTCGTGGGCACGGGTCGCATGGAGCACCTCGTGGTCGTCCTCGACGACGTGGTCCGGCCCGAGGTACGCATCGACTCCGTCCGGGTCGACGTGCGGGGGATCGAGGTGTCCCGGCAGGCGCTGCTCGACGGGGAGGTCGACCTCCAGCGCATCGACAGCGGCGCGCTCATGGCCACCCTCACCGAGGAGGACCTCGAGGAGGCCCTTCCCGGCAACATCGCCGACCTGCGGCTGCTGCCCGGCCGAGCCGAGGTGACCGTCGTCGGCCAGACCGTGGGCTCGAACGTCACCGTGCGGGACGGTCGGGTGGTGTTCGACCTCGGCCCCTTCGGCGACGCCGGCGTCGCCCTCCCGGGGCAGGACTTCTTCCCGTGCCCGCTCGAGGGAGAGGTCGTCCACGGCGCCGTGCACCTGTTCTGCACCCTCGACGAGGTCCCCCCGTACCTGCTGCAGCGTTTCCAGGCCGCCGCATCCGCTCCGTAGGCGGGCACCATGGGACGGTGGAGGACGAGCACGACATCGGCGAGCGCCTGGCCGTGGCCGTGGAGGCGGCGCTGCCGGCCTGGGTGGAGCGATCCGTCCGTCAGCGGTTGGTCGAGTGGTCGGGATCGGCCGACCCAGAGGTCATGGCCCGGGCCGGCGAGGAGGGCAGGCACGCCGTCGCCGACGTGGTGCCCGAGCTGCGGCGGCTGCTGGCGACCGACGTCGACGAGCAGTGGACGAACCCGTTGAGCGTCGTGCGGCGCGCCGTGCGCCGGCCCACCGAGGTGCTGCGCTCTGCCGGGGTGCCGCCGGTGGTCCGCGAGTCCTACGACGAGCGGCACTTCCCCGACGACGACTACGGCCTGACGCCGCGGACCTTCGCCGACGTCGACGCCTCGCTGCACGAGCTGGGACTGCTGTGGGGCGTGGTCAAGGCCCGCGCTCACCTGGCCCGCCACCGGCACAAGCCGACCGCCGGAGAGCGATGATGACCGTCGTCGCCTACGTCCCCGACCTCATGGACCGGTCCAAGCTGGCCGTCGCCGCGTCGGGCGTCACCTTCGTGGACCGGCCCGCCGCCCTGGTGCCGGCGGCATCCGACGCCGACGTGGTGGTGGTCGACCTGGACCGGCCCGGGGTGCTCGACGTGCTCGCCGACGTGGTCGCCACCGGCGCCCGGGTGGTGGCCTTCGCCGCCCACGTCGACGCATCCACCCTCGAGGCGGCCACGGCCCGAGGCTGCCAGGCCATGCCCCGGTCGCGGTTCTTCCGTAGCCTTCCCACTTCGCTCTCTCCCTGACCTGACCGCTCTCCCCCCGACCCGCTCGTCCCGGAGGACCCCTTGTCACTGCCCCCGCTCATCCCCCTGGAGCACTTCTTCGAGAACCCGGAGAAGGCCGCCGGCAAGATCAGCCCCGACGGGAGCCGCCTGTCGTACCTGGCGCCCGAGAACGGCCGGCTCAACGTGTGGGTGCGCACCGTGGGGGGCGACGACGACGTGTGCGTGACCCACGACCACACCCGCGGCATCCGCAGCTACTTCTGGAGCAGGGACTCCAAGCGGATCCTGTACACCCAGGACCAGGGGGGCAACGAGAACTTCCACGTCCACGCCGCTGATCTCGGCCGTCCGGAAGAGACCTCGGTCGACCTGACGCCGTTCGAGGGGGTGCGGGCGGGCATCGTCGACGTCCCCCACCACGACCCCGACCACGTGCTCGTCTCGCTCAACCGGCGGGACCCGCACTGCTTCGACGTCCACCGCCTCGACCTCGGCAGCGGTGCGCTGGAGATGGTGGCGGAGAACCCGGGCAACGTGGCCGGCTGGCACACCGACGCCGCCGGCCGGCTGCTGGCCGCCTCGGCCCAGACGCCCGAGGGCGACACCGAGATCCTGGTCCGGGCCGGCGAGGACGAGGACTTCCGCCGCCTCACCGTCTACGCCAACGAGGACGAGGGCAACGTCTACGGCTTCACGCCCGACGGCGCCGCCCTCTGGGTGGGCTCGGCCCGGAACTCCGACCTCACCCGGTTGGTGCGCCTCGATCTCCTTACTGCAGAGGAATCGATCGTGTACGAGCACCCCGAGGTCGACATCGGTGGCCCCGTGCTGCGCGACCGCACGGATGAACTGCTGGCGGTGGTGGCCATGGTCGACCGGCTCGAGGTCGCCTTCTTCGACGAGGAGTTCGAGCGAAAGTGGGGCCAGGCGGCCGCCCTCCACCACGGCGACGTCGCCGGCATCTCCCTCGACGACGACGAGCAGCGGTGGGTGGTCTCGTTCGACGACGACCGCGATCCCGGCGCCACCTTCCTGCTCGACACCGCCACCGGCGAGGCCGAGTTCCTCTTCCGCCCCCGGCCCCAGCTCGACCCCGCCCAGCTGGCTCCCATGCAGACGGTTCGCATCCCGGCGCGCGACGGGCTGACCCTGCACGGCTGCCTGACGCTCCCTCTCGGTGTCGAGCCCAAGGGCCTGCCCATGGTGCTGCTGGTCCACGGCGGCCCCTGGGCCCGCGACACCTGGGGCTACCACCCTGAGGCCCAGTTCCTGGCCAACCGTGGCTACGCCGTGCTGCAGGTCAACTACCGGGGCTCCACCGGTTTCGGCAAGGCCTTCACCCACGCCGCCGAGCGGGAGTTCGCCGGCAAGATGCACGACGACCTCATCGACGGCGTCGAGTGGGCCATCGAGCAGGGCTACGCCGACCGGTCACGCGTGGCCATCTACGGCGGCTCCTACGGGGGCTACGCCGCCCTGGTGGGGGTGACCTTCACCCCGGACGTGTTCGCCGCCGCCGTCGACTACGTGGGGCCCTCCAGCCTGGTCACGCTGGTGCGGTCGTTCCCGCCCTACTGGCGGCCCTTCCTCCAGGGCTCGTGGTACCGCTACGTCGGCGACCCCGGCCCCGAGGAGGAGCCCGACGACGAGGTGGTGGCTGACCTGTGGGCCCGCTCGCCCCTGTCGCGGGTCGACGCCATCCGCACGCCGCTGCTCGTGGTGCAGGGCGCCAACGATCCCCGGGTCACCAAGCAGGAGGCCGACCAGATCGTGGCCGCCCTGGCGGAACGAGGCGTCGACGTGGAGTACCTGGTCAAGGACGACGAGGGGCACGGCTTCGCCAACCCGGAGAACCGTCTCGACCTGTACCGGGCCATGGAGCGCTTCCTCGCCGAGCACCTCGGGGGCCGCACCGGCGGGTAGCGGTGGCCGGTAGGCGAGCGTTCACCTGGGTGAAACCCTCCGGCAACACGCCTTGGCCACCCTGACGGGAGCGACCGCGGAGGGGCAGGAGAGACACCGATGGACACCGGCGATACCGCCTGGATGCTCGTTTCGACCGCACTGGTGCTGTTCATGACGCCGGGCCTGGCCCTGTTCTACGGCGGCATGGTGCGCTCCAAGCACGTGCTGGGGATGCTCATGCAGAACTTCGCCGCCATGGGCCTGGTGGCCGTGCTGTGGGCCCTGATCGGCTTCTCCCTGGCCTTCGGCGACGCCGGCAACGGTGGGATCCTGGGCAACCTCGAGTTCCTGGGCCTGTCCGGTGTGGGAGACGAACCGCGGCTGGGCCTGACCATTCCCTTCGTGCTCTTCGCCGCCTACCAGATGACCTTCGCCGTCATCACCCCGGCCCTGATCACCGGGGCCACCGCCGACCGCATGCGCTTCGGGCCGTACCTGGTCTTCATCGGTGCCTGGTTGGTGCTGGTCTACGCCCCGGTGGCCCACTGGGTCTTCGGCGGCGGTTGGCTGGCCGACCTGGGGGCGCTCGACTTCGCCGGCGGCGCCGTGGTCCACATCAACGCCGGCGCCGCCGCTCTGGGTCTGGTGCTGGTACTGGGTCGGCGCCGGGGCTGGCGGGCCGAGGCCATGCCGCCCCACTCGCTTCCCCTCACCATGTTGGGCACGGGGATTCTGTGGTTCGGCTGGTTCGGCTTCAACGCCGGCTCAGCGCTGGCCGCTGACGGGGTGGCCGCCACCGCCCTCATGAACACCTTCCTGGCCGCTTCCGCCGGGATGCTCGCCTGGATGCTGTGTGAGCGGCTGAAGGACGGCCACGCCACCACCCTGGGCGCCGCCTCCGGCGTGGTGGCCGGCCTGGTTGCCATCACACCGTGTGCCGGTTTCGTCGGGGGCCTCAGCCCCCTGGTGATCGGAGCCGCGGCAGGGATGGTGTGCCTGTTCGCCATCAACCTCAAGTTCCGCTTCGGCTACGACGACTCGCTCGACGTGGTGGGGATCCACCTAGTGGGCGGCCTCCTCGGCTCCCTGTTGCTGGGCCTGTTCGCCGACGTGTCGGTGAACGACGCCGGCGCCGACGGCCTCCTGTTCGGCGGCGGTGCCGAGCTGATGGTTGCCCAGGTGGTGGCCAGCGCCGCCGTGCTGTTCTTCTCACTCGTCGTATCGGTCGCCCTCGCCAAGCTCATCGACGCCGTCATGGGCATCCGGGCGAGCGCCGAGGACGAGCTGGAGGGCCTCGACCGGAGCCAGCACGCAGAGACGGCCTACTTCCTCAACGACATGGTGCCGACCCTGGGGACCCACGTTCCTGAGCCTCCCGGCGACCGCACGGCGGTGTCCTCCTGAGCCCGGCGCCGGGCCGATGGTGGCCGGCACCGAAGCCGGTTCAGCCGGCTTCAGGCCCCGGCGGGGTCGCCGTCGCCGAAGCGCTCCCACCCGGCGTCGGTGATGGAGCGGCTCTCGAAGAACAGGCACCCTTCGGGGCAGGCGAAGGGCATCTCCTCGTTGGCGTCCACGCGGCAGCGCTGCACGACCTCGCTCCCCGCCGTGGTGCGGGTGGAGTAGTGGCGGCAGTCGCGGCGTACGCCCACGGCGCCATTCTGCCCCACCCGGAGTACGGTTCCAGAGGTGGCCGAGCGCCTGGTCGTGATCGGCGGCGACGCCGGCGGCATGGGAGCCGCCTCCCAGGCCCGCCGCCGCCGGCCCGACCTCGAGATCGTCGCCCTCGAACGAGGTGGGCGCACGAGTTGGTCGGCGTGCGGCATCCCCTACCTGGTGGGCGGTGAGGTGGAGCGCCTCGACGACCTGGTGGTCCGCAGCCCGGAGGAGTTCCGCGACCGCCTCCACATCGACGTCCGCCTGCACCACGAGGCGGTGGGCGTCGACCTCGACCGCCGGCAGGTCGAGGTGCGTGACCACGGCGCCGGCCGTACCTTCCGTCTGGACTTCGACCAGCTGGTGTTCGGCACCGGCGCCCGGCCCCGTCGCCCGGACCTCCCCGGGGCCGGGCGGGAGTGCGTGTTCGGGGTGCAGACGCTGGACGACGCTGCGGCGTTGCTGGCCTCCGCCCGGGACAGTGGCGGCTCGCACGTGGTGGTCGTGGGCGGCGGCTACATCGGTCTGGAGATGGCCGAGGCCTTCACCCACCGGGGCGCCCGGGTGGTGGTCGTGGAGCGTGAGCCGGAGGTCATGGGCACGCTCGACCGCGACATGGGCGCCCTGGTCAGCGAGGCCATGCGCCGGCACGGCATCGACGTGCGTTGCGGCACGGCGACGCTCGGCTTCGACGAGGGCGTGGTGCACACCGAGGCCGGCGACCTCCCTGCCGACCTGGTGGTGCTGGGTCTCGGCGTGGTGCCCAACGGCGAGCTGGCGGGTGAAGCCGGCATCACCCTGGGCGCCGGCGGCGCCGTCGCCGTGGACGATCGGCAGGCGACCTGCGCCGAGGGGGTGTGGGCGGCGGGTGACTGCTGCGAGTCGGTGCACCTGGTCACCGGGGGCAAGGTGCACGTGCCCCTGGGCACGGTGGCCAACAAGCAGGCCCGGGTGGCGGGGACCAACCTCGCCGGTGGCGACGCCCGCTTCCCCGGGGTGGTGGGGACGGCGGCGGTGAAGCTCTGCGCCACCGAGATCGCCCGCACCGGCCTCACCGAGCGGGAGGCGACCCGGGCCGGCCTCGACCACACCGCCGTGCGGCTCGACAGCACCACTCGCGCCGGTTACCTGCCGGAGGCGCCGGCGGTCACGGTCAAGATGGTGGCCGAGCGGGGGAGCGGTCGGCTGCTCGGGGCCCAGATCGTGGGTGGCAGTGGCTCGGCCAAGCGCATCGACGTGGTCGCCACCGCCCTGCACGCCGGCATGACCGCGTCCCAGGTGGCACAGCTCGACCTGGCCTACGCCCCACCCTTCTCGCCGGCGTGGGACCCGGTGCTGATCGCCGCCCGCAAGGCGGGGGAGCGGGCGACGGGCGGCGGTGACCAGCGGTGAGGGGGCACGGAACCAGATGAAGCTGGTGACCGCCATCGTCAAGCCGCACAAGGCCGAGGAGGTGAAGGCGGCGCTGTCCGACTTCGGGGTCAAGGGTCTCACCATCACCGAGGCGTCGGGTTACGGCCGCCAGAAGGGCAAGACCTCGGTCTACCGGGGCACCGAGTACACCGTCGACGTCGTGCCCAAGACGCGCGTCGAGGTGCTGTGCGACGTGTTCGACGCCGAGGACGTGGCCAACGTGATCGTGGCCGCGGCCCGGACCGGCAAGATCGGCGACGGCAAGGTCTGGATCAGCGAGGTCGACCGGGTCATCCGCATCCGTACCGGCGAGATGGGCGACGACGCCCTGTGAGCCGGTGACCGCTCCTGCGGTGGGCGCCGGCGTGGCCGAGCGCCGGGCGGCGGTGATCGCCGGCCCGCTGGGGGGCCGGGAGGCGTGCCGGGCGCTGGCCGCGGTCACCGACGAGTGGCTGGCCGAGGTGTTCGACCGGGCCACCGATGGGCGGGACCGGGGCCTGGCGCTGGTGGCCGTGGGCGGCCACGGCCGCGGCGAGCTGGCGCCGGGCAGCGACCTCGACCTGTGGCTGCTGCACGAGGAGCGGATGGACGCCGGCGCCGTGGCCGCCGTGGCCGAGCGCCTCTGGTACCCGGTCTGGGACTCGGGACTGAAGCTGGGCCACGCCGTGCTGTCACCCCGGCGGGCCCTCGCTCTTGCCTCGGCCGAGCTCGACACCGCCACCGCCGTGCTGTCGATCCGTCACCTGGCCGGCGACCCGGCGGGAGGACTCGATCTGGCCGAGCGCGGCCGGCGCCAGTGGCGCAAGCGCTCCGGGCGGTGGCTGGCCGAGCTTGGCCGCCGCAGCACCTCCCGCCACGCCGGCGCCGGCGAGGTCGCCTTCCTCCTCGAGCCCGACGTCAAGGAGGGCCGGGGAGGCCTGCGTGACGTCCACGTCCTCCGCTGGGCCCAGGCGGCCCGGCCGGTCCTGGCCGAGGGCGACGTCGCCGCCCTGGCCGAGGCCGAAAAGGTCCTCCTCGCCGTGCGGGTCGGCCTTCACCGGGCGACGGGGCGGGCGTCGGACGACCTCCTGCTCGAACGCCAGGACGAGGTGGCTGCCGCCCTGGGCGAGGCCGACGCCGACGCCCTCATGTACCGGCTGGCCGGCGCCGCCCGCACGGTGACGTGGATCTCCGACGAGGCGTGGCACCGGCTCTCGTCGTCGCTGGCGGGGCCTTCGGGCCGGGTGTTCCGCCGCGACCGCCCCCTCGGTCCCGGCCTGGTGCTGCGGGACGGCGAGGTCCACCTGGAGGAGAGCGTCGACCCTGCCGCCGACGGCACCCTGGTCCTGCGGGCGGCGGCGGCCGCCGCCCGGGCCGAGGTGCCTCTCGACCGCTCCTCGCTCGACCGGCTGGCGGCGTCGGCGCCCGTGCTCGCCGGCCCCTGGCCCGAAGGCGCCCGCACCGCCCTCGTCGACCTGCTGGCCACCGGTCCCGCCGCCGTGCCCGTGATGGAGGCGCTCGACCAGCGCCACCTGGTCGAGCGGGTGCTGCCCGAATGGGCGTCCGTGCGCAGCAAGCCCCAACGCAACGCCTACCACCGCTTCACCGTCGACCGTCACCTGTGCGAGGCGGCGGCCGTGGCCGCCGGGCTGTGCCCCGAGGTTCCCCGGCCCGACCTCCTCCTGGTGGGGGCGTGGCTCCACGACCTGGGTAAGGGCTTCCCCGGCGACCACACCGACGTGGGGGTCGAGCTGATGGCGGAGGTGGCGCCCCGCATGGGGTTCGGCCCGGCCGACGCCGGCGTCCTGTGCGACCTGGTGCGCCACCACCTCCTGCTGCCCGACGTGGCCACCCGGCGGGACCTCTCCGACGACGCCGTCATCGAGGGCGTGGCCCAAGCGGTGGGCTCGCTCACCACCCTGGAGCTTCTGGCGGCGCTGACCGAGGCCGACTCGCTGGCCACCGGTCCCTCGGCGTGGGGAGAGTGGAAGGCCGGCCTGGTGGCCCAGCTGGTCGAGCGGGTGGCCCACGTGGTGCGAGGCGGCACCGCCGGCGAGGTCACCGGCGGCGGCTTCCCCGGTCCCGGCGTCCGGCGCCTGATGGCGGCCGGGGGCACCGTGGTGTCCGGCGAGGGTGACGTGCTCACCGTGGTGGCCCCCGACCGGCCCGGCCTGTTCGCCCGGGTGGCCGGCGCCCTCGCCCTGGAGGGGCTGGGCGTGCTGGCCGCCGACGCCGCCTCCGACCACGGCATGGCTGCCTCGCAGTTCCGGGTGGAGCCCAGTGGTGACGGCGTCGACTGGCACCGTGTCGCCTCGCGGGTGGGCCTGGCCGTGGAGGGCCGCCTGGCTCTGGCCGCCCGGATGGCCGCCCGGTCGCGGACCTACCGCCGGCGGGCGCCGGGCACCTCCCTGCTGGCGGCGCCCAGGGTCCACGTCGACAACCACGCCTCGGCGTCGTCCACCGTGGTCGAGGTGCGGGCGCCGGACGCGGTGGGCGTGCTGTACCGCATCACCACTGCCCTGGCGGAGCTCGATCTCGACATCCGCCTGGCCCGGGTGGCCACCCTCGGCAGCGAGGTGGTCGACACCTTCTACGTCCGCACCGCCGCCGGCGGAAAGCTGACCGAGCGGGAGCACCTGCGGGAGCTGGAGCGAGCGGTCCTCCACCACCTCGAACGCTGACGCCTCCCGGTGGCGCAGCGTTAGCCTCACGCTGTGGAGCCCGGTCCCGCTCGGTCCGACCTGCTCCGCTGGAGCGAGGCGCTGGCCGCCATCGCCCGCACCGGGCTGGGCTTCAGCGACAACCTCTACGAGCGCGAGCGGTTCGAGGAGGTGCTCAAAGTGGCGGCCGAGATGCGCGCCGCCATCGACGGGAAGCGACCGCCCGAGGTGGTGGTCGAGGAGTGGATGCGCGGGGTCGGCTCCGGCGTCGCCGGCTACGTCACGCCCAAGGCGGCGGTGGGAGCGGTGGTGGGCAACGAGCGGGGTGAGATCCTGCTGGTGCAGCGAGCCGATTCGGGGGTGTGGCTCTACCCGACGGGCTGGGCCGACGTGGGCTACTCACCCTCCGAGGTGGCGGTCAAGGAGGTGCGGGAGGAGACCGGCATCGACTGCCGGCCGGAGCGGCTCATCGCCGTGCTCGACGGGCTCCGGCTGGGGTTCTCCCAGGTGCCGCTGTACTCGTTGGTGTTCCACTGCCGGATGGTGGGCGGCGAGCTCGCCGCCCATCCGCTGGAGTGCGCCGACGTGGGTTGGTTCTCCGAGGAGGACCTGCCGTCGCCGCTGGCCGGCGCCGGCCGGTGGGGCCCCACCGCCTTCGCCGCCATCCGGGGCGAGCCGGTGGACGTGCTGTTCGACGCGCCCCGCACCTGAGCCGGCGGGTCATGGGCTCTCGGCGAGTTGCTCCAGCAGGGCGGTGACGATGCAGAACTGCCCGCTGGTGGTCTCCCAGCGGTCGCCCACGGCGGCGTGGTCCACCAGCCCGCTGGCATCGGGGGGCAGGCCCAGGGCGGCGCCGGCGGCGGCGGCCAGCGGCGCCGGCTCCAACTCGTCGCCGTAGACGCTGAACGCCTCCAGGCCACCCCACAGCTCCTGGGGCGGCGCCGGCGGCCCCTCTCCGTTGGCCAGGGCCAGGGCCACGGCCGGGAACAGGTCGTAGGTCGTCAGGCTCGGGGGCCGCCGGAAGCCGGCCACGGGATGGAGCCGCCACTCCAGCGTGGCGCCGCGCGGGCCGTTGTCGAGCAGCCACACCTGCGAGCCGTTCACGTAGGCGTCGACCGGCTCACCGAAGCGCTGGTCGAGCTCCACCACCAGCTCGGGCCGGCTCCGCCACACGCACGCCGCCACTCGCTCCGCCACGGGCCCGACGGTAGACGCGCCACGGCCGCGGCCCGGTCGCGCGGACCTCCTGCCAGGATGACGCCCCGTGCGCCCCCTCCGCCTCGCCCTCTTCGTGGTCCTGGCCGTGGTGGCGGCAGCGTGCGCCAGCGGCGCCGGCGACGACCTGGCTCGGGACGGGTCCACGGACGGGACCGCAGGGTCCGCGCCGTCGCCGCCGTCGCCCGAGGAGGCCTCCACCACGACGACCACGGCCGGCCTGCCCCAGGCCGGCCCCCTTCCGCCCTCGGGCGACTGCCCGGCCGTGCCCGCCCAGGCCCCGCCCGACCCGGCGCGCCCCCGCTACGCCATGGACGTGCGGGTGCTGCCCGGCCTGGACGCGGTCGACGGGCGCCTCACCGTGCGGTTCAGCCCTGACCTGCCCACCGACCGCCTGGTCTTCCGGCTGTGGCCCAACGGGCCCCGCCCGGCCGCCGCCGGCGCCCACCTGGACGCCGGCCCCGTCTTCCTCGGGTCGAGCGCGCCGGTGGCCACCTCACAGCCCGACCCCACCACCCTGGTCGTGCCCCTCGACCCTCCGCTGCAGCCGGGTGAGGCCGTGGAGGCGACCGTGCCCTGGCGGCTGACCCTGCCCGGTCCGTCCAACGACCGGCTCGCCGTCCAGGACGGCGCCGTGCGCCTGGGCTCGTTCTTCCCCATCCTGGCGTGGGAGCCGGGCGTGGGTTGGGCTCTGGAGCCGGCCACCTCGGTGTTCGGCGAGGCGTCCACTGCCCCGGTGGCCGACTTCTCGTACTCGGTGACCGTGCCCGACGGCCTCTCGGTGCTGGCCTCCGGTGTGCCGGAGGCGGGGCGGTGGGAGGCCCTCGCCGTGCGGGACGTCGCCGTGTCGGTGGGACGGTTCCGCACCGCCGAGGGCGTGGCCCACGCCCCTTGGCCGGTGAAGGTGACGGTGGGCGTGCACGACGGGCTCGACGACGATGCCGGCGCCTACCTCGACCGGGTGGTGCGCTCGATGGAGGACTTCTCCCGCCGCTTCGGCCCCTATCCCTATCCGGCCCACACGCTGGCCCTGACCCCGGGCCTGTCGGGTGGCCTCGAGTACCCGGGCCATGTCATGCAAGGCCCGGGCACCATCGGGCGCACCACGTCCCACGAGGTGGCGCACCTGTGGTTCTACTCGCTGGTGGGCAACAACCAGGGCCGCGACCCGTGGATCGACGAGGGCCTGGCCACGTGGGCCGAGGCCCGGTTCGAGGGCAGCCTGGCAGAGGTGGCCGGCAAGGGGATTCCGGCGCCGGCCCAGGGCCGGGCGGGCGAGCCCATGACCTACTGGGAGACCCACCAGGACAGTTACTACCGGGGGACCTACGTGCAGCCGGCCCAGGCGCTGGCCGCCCTCGGCGACCCCGACCGGGTGGACTGCGCCCTGCGCCACTTCGTGGCCACCAACGCCTTCGGCGTGGCCCGGTCCGGTGACGTGGTCGCTGCCCTCGCCCGGGTCTTTCCCGAGGCGCCGGGGGTCCTGGCCGGCGCCGGCATCTCCCCGTAGCCGGGGTTTGGGGACGACCGGCGTCAGGTCCCCGTGCCGATGACGCCGCAGGCCACTCGCGCCCCGGCGTCGCCGGTCTTGCGGGTGTCCTCGTCGGGCCCCGGCTCCTCCGCCTCCGAGGACGTGTAGCGGTCGGGCACGTGGGCGAAGTTGTCCGGGTCGCCGTGCACCATGATGGCGGCGCCGTCGTCGGCCAGCAGTTCTCTCGGGGCGAAGCGGTCGAGGAGGACGTTGAGCGACGCCCTGCCGTCCTCGGTCACGTAGAGGCTGGGCATGTCGCCGGCGTGCTCGCCGTGGACGTTGCCGCCGCCGGCGAGATGACCTTTGGCCGTGGTGAAGGCACCTTCGGGCGCCTCGGGCTCGCACCGGCCGGTGTCGTGCACGTGGAAGCCGTGGAAGCCCGGCTCGAGACCCTCGAGCTCGGCCTCCACGCGGATCTTGCCCTCCTCGGGAACCAGGGTGACCGTGCCCACGTCGTCACCGTCGGCGTTGGCCATGGTCACCTCGATGGCGCCCTCGCGGGACTGCTCCGACGATGCGGCAGGATCGGTGGCGTCCTCGCCGCAGCCGGCGACCAGGACAGCGAGGGCGAGCACGATGACGGCGTGTGAACGGCGCATGGCGCGCAGCGTAGGCGGCAGCCCGGCGCCGGCGCCGGTTGGCCTGCGTCAGTCGTCCGGGTGGTCGCGCAGGAAGCGCTCGACCTCTTCCATCAGCGAGGCGGAGGTGACGCCCTCGTCGTTGTCGAAGCGCTCCTCGAGCCCTTGGACGTACTCCGTCATCTCGTCGTCGTCGACGACGACCTCACTGACCTGGCGCTCGTAGGCGGCGGCGGCGATGTCCAGGTCGGTCGCCACGACGGCGACCCCCAGCACCTCGGCGGTGCGCTCCACCAGCGCCAGCGCCGCCTTGGGCGACGGCGCCCCGGGCACGTAGGCGGGGACGGCGGCCCACAGCGAGGCGGAGGCGAGCCCGGCGCCTGCACAGGCGTCCTGGAGCACGCCCACGATCCCCGTCGGGCCCTCGTAGGTCGACCGGGCGAGGTCGAGGCGGTCGATGAGCTCCTGGTCGACGGCGGTGCCGACCACCGAGGTGGGCCGGGTGTGGGGCACCTCGGCGAGGAGGGCCCCGAGGGTCAGCACCAGCCGGGCGTCGAGTGCCTCGGCCACCTCGACGATCTGGCGGCAGAACGTCCGCCACCGCAGCTGGGGCTCATTGCCAAGGAGCACGACAGTGTCGATGTTGCCGGCGCTGCCCACGGTGAAGGTGTTGGCGGGCCACTCGATCTCCCGTTTCCCGTCATCGGTGAGCTGGACGCGGGGGCGTGTGGCGGTGAAGTCGTAGAACTCCTCGGCGTCGATCTCGGCCAGGAGGTCGGGCGCCCACCGGTCCCGCACCCAGCGGGCCGCGGTGGTGGCGGCGTCACCGGCGTCGTTCCACCCTTCGAAGGCGGCGATCACCACCGGCTTGTCCGGCCGTGGGCGGCTGGCCCAGCGGACGTGGTCCATGGCGTCGAGGCTAACGGTGCGCCGCTGTTCTGCCGGGCCGGTTGGTAGCTTGACTGCCCGTGAACGAGCCCTCCGAGGCCCTGCGGGAGGTGCTGACGGCGGTGCGGCCCCGACTGCGGGGCCGCCTCCACCAGTTCATGTTCTTCCTCTCCATTCCGGCGGGACTGGCTCTGGTGGCCGCCGCCCGCAGCCCCTCGGCCAGGGTGGGTGCGGTCGTCTACGCCGTCAGCCTCACTGCCCTGTTCGGCACGAGCGCCGCCTACCACCGGCTGGCGCACAGCCTGCAGTCCCGGCAGTGGATGCGCCGGCTCGACCACTCGGTGATCTTCGTGCTCATCGCCGGCACGTACACGCCGGTGTGCCTGCTGCTGCTCGACGGGGCCCTGCGCACGGTGACGCTCTCGGTGGTGTGGGCGGCGGCGCTGGTGGGCGTGGCGCTGAAGCTCTTCCGCCACGAGGCTGTCCTGACCGGGAACTCGCTGTACCTGGTGATGGGCTGGTCGGTGGTGCTGATCCTGCCGGCGCTGGCCCGCCGGCTGGGAACGGTCCCGCTGGCGCTGCTCGTCGCCGGCGGGTTGTTGTACACGGTGGGTGCGGTGGTGTTGTCCCGCCATCGCCCCGACCCCTTCCCGACCGTGTTCGGCTACCACGAGATCTGGCACGCGCTGGTGGTGGTGGCGAGCGTCTGTCACTACGTCATGATCCTGCTGCTGGTCCGATCGGCCTGAGGGGCCGGCGCAGAACTACGTGGACCAACGGGTGTAGTTGACCTGCAGGTTCCTCACAGGACCGCTCAGGTAGTTCTGCGCCGGACCCTGACCGGCCCCGTGCGGGGGCTCCTAGACTCCGCCCGACGCGACCCGAGGAGCCGTTGGTGAACCAGGCACCACCCAAGGGGCGCACGGTCGGTGACCTGATGGCCCCCCCGGTCACCGCCTTGCTCTCCGAGACCATGGCCGACGTGGCCGTGCGCATGGACAAGGAGCGAGCGAGCTGCGTCATGGTGGTCGAGGGCGAGGTTCCCCTCGGCATCCTCACCGAGCGGGACCTGGTCCGTTTCGCTGCCTCGGGCACCGACGCCACCGCCACCCCGGTGTCGGACTGGATGACGGAGCACCCCGACACCGTCCCTCCCGAGGCCGAGGCCGGCCAGGCGTTCGCCAATCTGGCCGAGCGGGGGTACCGCCACATCCCCGTGGTCGACCAGGGCCGGCTGGTGGGCGTGGCGTCGATGCAGGACCTCATGAAGGTGGCCCAGGTGCAACCCATGCGCCACCCCGGGGAGATCGAGGCGCCCAAGGGGCTGGCCGGCGTCATCGTGGCCGACACCGAGATCGGCGACGTGCGAGGCCAGGAGGGCTTCTACCACTACCGGCAGTACTCGGCCCGGGAGCTGGCCGAGAAGCGCACGCTCGAGGACGTGTGGCACCTGCTGTTCGAGGGGGAGCTTCCCACCGCCGCCCAACGAGCCTCCTTCAGCGACGAGGTGCGCACGCTGCGGGCCCTCCCCGACGCCGTGCGCCCGCTGTTGCCCACCGTGGCCGGCGCCGGCGAGACGTTCCTGCCCCTCGACGCCCTGCGTTCGGCGGTGTCGCTCAGCACCGCCCTGCTGGGCTTCCGTCCCAGCCTCGACCTCACCGCCGGCGAGCTGCGGCGCGACGCCGTACGGCTGTGCGCCGTGGTTCCCACCCTCATCACCGCCCTGTTCCGGCTGCGCCAGGGGCAAGAGCCGGTGCAGCCCGACCCCGACCTGGCGCACGCCGCCAACTACTTGTGGATGCTCACCGGCGAGCGACCGGATCCCGTGCACGCCCGGGCCGTCGAGCAGTACCTGATCTCCACCGTCGATCACGGTTTCAACGTGTCCACGTTCACCGCCCGGGTCATCACCTCCACCGGCGCCGATCTGGGCGCCGCCGTGGCCGGGGCCATCGGCGCCCTCTCGGGACCGCTGCACGGCGGTGCCCCCAGTCGGGCGCTCGACATGCTGGAGGCCATCGGCCAGCCCGAGGACGCCGAGGCGTGGATCCGCAGAGAGGTCGAGGGGGGTGGGCGCATCATGGGGTTCGGCCACCGCATCTACAAGACCGACGACCCCCGGTCGCTGCTGCTGCGGGACATCGCCGAGCGGCTCGGCGGGGACCGGGTGAGGTTCGCCACCACCGTCGAGCGCACGATCGTCAAGGTGCTCGAGGAGCTGAAGCCGGGTCGGGAGCTGCACACCAACGTCGAGTTCTACGCCGGCGTGGTCATGGAGCGATGCGGCATTCCCCCCGCCATGTTCACCCCCACGTTCGCCGCCAGCCGGGTCATCGGTTGGTGCGCCAACATCCTCGAGCAGGCCGCGGACAACCGCATCATCCGGCCCAGCGCCCGCTACGTCGGCCCGCCGCCGCCTCAGCCCGTCCCCGAGCTCGACCCCCACTGACGGTGCCGCCGGTCGTCGAGGAGGTCACCGAGGCGACGCCCGAGGTGCTCGCCGCCATGGCCCGGCTCGTCCCCCAGCTCTCACGCTCGGCGCCGGCCCTGTCGCACGCCGAGCTGACCGAGATCGTCGCCTCGCCGGCCACCGTCCTGCTGGTGGCCCGAGACGACCGGTCGTCCATCGTCGGGTCGCTCACCCTGGTGGTGTTCCGCATCCCCACCGGGTTGCGAGCGTGGATCGAGGACGTGGTCGTCGACGAGTCGGCGCGCGGCGCCGGCGTGGGTGAGGCGCTCAGCCGGGCGGCGCTGGCCCTGGCCGCCGAGCGGGGCGCCCGTAGTGTCGACCTGACCTCCCGGCCGTCACGGGAGGCGGCGAACCGGCTGTACCGCCGGCTGGGGTTCCAGCAGCGCGAGACCAACGTCTACCGCTACGACGTGTCGGCGGGCTGACCTTCTCTATCGGGAGGGGCGCCACTCCCATGCAGCGGCTGCACCCGGGCGAACAGTGCCTTCAGGTAGGCGCCTTGCGGAAAGCCGACGGGATGGTCCACCGGGTGGTCGCTGCGGAGCACTTCGTCCAGCTCGTAGCCGGCGTCGCCGGCGGCGCGGTGGACGCCGGCGTAGAAGTCGGCTGCGGTCACGCGACTCGAGCAGGAGGCCTGGACCAGGAGCCC
>DASZDK010000043.1:0-35246 GCA_035942035.1 Acidimicrobiales bacterium | reverse complement strand
GGGCCCCTTCCGTCGGCGCCACACCCCGAGCTCCCGGCATCCGCCGGCCGCTGCCTCACTCGTGGTTGCTTGGCGGGTCGGCTTCGCCGGGCTCGAGGGGGCGCATGAGGACGTCGATGGCGGTCCAGAGGGTCTTGGACGAGGGGAAGAAGGCCAGGGGGACGAGCACCGCGGTGGCGACGGCGGCGCCGAGGAGCGGAGCAATCCCGAAGTCGGGTGCGGACAGCACCAGCCCGGCGACCACGACCACGAAGAGCGTGGCAAACGAGAGGATGGTGTTGAGCCCGAGGGCGCCGACCCAGTGGCCCTCGATGCGCTCGAAGCGCAACCCGCACCGCGGGCATCGGTCGACCATGGTGAACCAGCGGCGGAACAGCTTGTCCCGTCCGCAGATCGGGCAGCGTCGGGCCACGCCCCGGGCCAGCATGCGGCGCGTGGCCGGCTTCGGTGGGGGAGAGGACGAAGCGTCGATGGCGGCAGTGTGCCGCACCTGGCAGCGGTCGCCACCGGGGACCAAGTGGTCGCCCGACGATGGCCCCGCTATCATTGCTCGTTCCTGCCCGGTCCTCGGTTGGGTGGGAACGAATCGATGTCCGCGCCGGTCCCCTAGGGCGTAGCCCCACGGATACCGCGTGGCACAACCGGTCGGCGCTCCGCCGGGGTTTCCCCGTGCGGAGCGTTCGCGTGAACGACGAGAGACGAGCTGAATGGCCGACAAAGCACTGGTAGGCGAGAAGGCGGGAATGACGCAGATCTGGGACGACCAGAACCGCGTCGTGCCCGTGACCGTGCTGAAGGTCGCGCCCTGCCGCGTCGTCCAGATCAAGCGCCCGGAGACCGACGGCTACAGCGCGCTGCAGGTCACCTACGGGAACAAGAAGGTGCGGTCGCTGACCAAGCCCGAGGCCGGCCATTTCGACAAGGCCGCCGTCGAGCCGGGTGTCCGCCTGGTCGAGCTGCGGGTCGACGACACCAGCGGCTACCAGGTCGGACAGGAGCTGGCCGCCGATCTGCTGGCCCCCGGCGACAAGATCGACGTGACCGCCGTGAGCAAGGGGAAGGGCACTGCCGGCGGCATGAAACGGCACAACTTCAAGGGACATCCCGCCTCCCACGGTGCCCACCGCGTCCACCGTGCGCCTGGCTCCATCGGGGCGTGCGCAACGCCGGCTCGGGTGTTCAAGGGGACCCGCATGGCGGGGCGGATGGGAGCGAGCAAGGTCACCACCTTGAACCTGGAAGTGGTCTCCGCCGACGTCGAGCGCGAGCTGCTGTTGGTGAAGGGCTCGGTGCCGGGGCCGAGGGGCGGGCTCGTCCTGGTCCGGGCTGCGGTGAAGGGACGGTCGTGATGTCGACCCCCGACGTTGCCGGCGCCACGGCGCCTGCGACCTCCGCCGAGAACCCACCGTCGACGGCAGCGGAGCCGGCGGCCGGGCTGACGGTGCCGGTCCGGGACGCCTCCGGCGCCGACACGGGCACGGTCGAGCTCGACCGGCGCATGTTCGGCGTCGAGCCCAACGTGCCGCTCATGCACCAGGTCGTCACCGCCCAGCTCGCCGCCGCCCGGTCCGGAAGCGCGTCGACCCTCACCCGGGCCGAGGTCCGGGGCGGAGGGGCCAAGCCGTGGCGCCAGAAGGGCACGGGCCGCGCCCGGCAGGGCTCCATCCGCGCTCCTCAGTGGCGCGGGGGTGGCGTCGCTCTCGGCCCCAAGCCCCGGTCCTACCGCCAGCGAACGCCCAAGAAGATGGTGCGGGGGGCGCTGATCTCGGCGCTGTCCGACCGTGCCGCCGCCGGCCGCGTCGTGGTGACGGCCTCATGGGACTTCGACGGGCCCAGCACCAAGGCGGCGAAGACGGCGTTGGCTGCCCTCGGTGTCGACGGACGGGTGTTGGTGGTGCTCTCGGCCGACGACGAGATCGCCCACAAGAGCTTCCGCAACCTTCCCGAGGTGCAGACCTTGCCGGTGAGCCAGCTCAACGCCTACGACGTCCTGCTCAACGACTGGGTCGTGTTCACCCGCCAGACGCTGCCCGGGGGAGGTACCGACTGATGGACGCCCGCCAGGTCATCGTCCGTCCGATCCTGAGTGAGAAGTCGTACGGGTTGTTCGACCTCAATGCCTACACCTTCGTGGTGCACCCCGACGCCAACAAGATCCAGGTCCGCCAGGCGGTCGAGGAGATCTTCGACGTCAAGGTGACCAAGGTCACGACCCAGAACCGCAAGGGGAAGCGCAAGCGGAACCGGCGCACCATGAACTTCGGGCGTCGCCCCGACACCAAACGAGCCGTTGTCACCCTCGCCGAGGGCCACCGGATCGACTTGATCGAGAGCTGAGGGAGAGCCCATGGCACTTCGCAAGCGCAACCCCACCAGCGCCGGTCGCCGATTCCAGACGGTGGCCGACTTCTCAGAGATTACCAAGGACCGCCCCGAGCGGTCGCTGGTGGGCCCCAAGCCCGGCTCCGGCGGTCGGAACAACAACGGTCGCAAGACCTCCCGTCACCGCGGGGGCGGGCACAAGCAGCAGTACCGGCAGGTCGACTTCAAGCGGACCAAGGACGGCGTGCCGGCCAAGGTTGCGGCCATCGAGTACGACCCCAACCGCAACGCCCGCATTGCCCTTCTGCACTACTACGACGGCGAGAAGCGCTACATCATCGCCCCGGCCCGGGTTCGGGTGGGGGACGTGCTGCAGAACGGGCAGGGCGCCGAGATCCGTCCCGGGAACGCCCTTCCGCTGCGCTACATCCCGGTGGGCACGACCATCCACAACGTCGAGCTGAAGCCCGGCGCCGGCGCCCGGATGGCGCGCAGCGCCGGTGCCAGCGTCCAGTTGGTGGCCAAGGAGGGCGATTTCGTCACGCTGCGGCTGCCGAGCACTGAGATGCGCCGTGTCCCCATCGACTGCCGGGCGACCGTCGGTGAGGTGGGCAACGCCGAGGCCGAGCTGGTGTCGCTGGGCAAAGCCGGACGAAACCGGTGGAAGGGTGTCCGTCCCCAGACCCGGGGCGTGGCCATGAACCCCGTCGACCACCCCCTCGGTGGCGGTGAGGGCAAGTCCTCGGGTGGTCGTCACCCGGTGTCGCCCTGGGGCAAGCCCGAGGGACGCACCCGCTCGAGGAACAACCCGTCCGACAAGCTCATCGTCCGCCGGCGCCGCAAGCGCGGCGCGCGGCGCTGAGGAGCAGGGGAGCGAGATGCCGCGCAGCCTGAAGAAGGGGCCCTTCGTCGACGACCACCTCCTGAAGAAGGTCGACGACTTGAACGACAAGCGGGAGAAGCGGGTCATCAAGACCTGGTCCCGTCGGTCCACGATCATCCCCGAGATGGTCGGGCACACCATCGCCGTCCACGACGGGCGCAAGCACGTGCCCGTGTACATCACCGAGTCCATGGTGGGGCACAAGCTCGGGGAGTTCGCGCCGACGCGCACCTTCCGCTTCCACGCTGGCCAAGAACGAGGGGGGCGGCGGTAGCGATGTCCGCACCAGTCCGCACCAACGAGCGACCGGGCACGCGCGCCACCGCCCGCCACATCCGCATGTCGGCGACCAAGGCCCGCGCCGTGCTCGATCTCATTCGGGGCGCTGATGTCCGCAGCGCCGAGCAGATCCTCCGGTTCTCCGAGCGCGATGCGGCACAGGTGGTTCTGAAGCTGCTGCGTTCGGCCATCGCCAACGCCGAGCACAACGACGACCAGATCGGTGACGACCTGGTGGTGTCGGCTTGCTACGCCGACGAAGGCCGGACTATCCGGCGGTTCCGGCCGCGGGCGCGGGGCCGGGCCACTCGCATCCGCAAGCGGACGTGCCACATCACCATCATCGTGAGCCGGATGTCAGAGGAGCAGCTCGAACGCCGGCGGGCCCGCGAGGAGAGCCGTCCCGGCAGCCGGGCGGCGCGGCGATCCGGCCAGCAAGCGACCGAGGAGCGTCGCCGGCGTACCCGCCGCCGGCGGGGTGGTCGCAGCGTAGCGGCAGGCGCCGGTGGGCAGTCCTCGGGACAGACGTCCGAGAGCGATCCCGGCGCAGCTCGTGATGAGGCCCGAGCCGAGGGCCAGCCCGAACCGGAGTCGCCGGACGAGGGCCAGGACGGGCCCACGGGCGACGAGGGGCAGGTGGCAACGAGCGGTGCCGACGCCTCGGGCGAAGCGGCGACGCCGGGCAGCTCGCCTGGCGCAGAGGAGGAGCGTTAGATGGGCCAGAAGGTCAACCCGTACGGGTTCCGCCTGGGGGTGACCACCGACTGGAAGTCTCGGTGGTTCAGCGACCGGGAGTACACCGACTACCTGATCGAGGACTGGCGCATCCGCGACTACCTCATGACCCAGCTGCCGCACGCGGCCATCAGCCGGGTCGAGGTCGAGCGCACCCGCGACCGCCTCCGGGTCGACGTGCACACCGCTCGTCCCGGCATCGTGATCGGACGCCGGGGGAGCGAGGCCGACCGCCTGCGGGCGGGGCTGGCCAAGATCACCGGCAACAACCGGATCCAGCTCAACATCCAGGAGATCAAGCAGCCGGAGCTCGACGCCGCCCTCATCGCCCAGGGCGTGGCCGACCAGCTGGCCGGCCGGGTCAACTTCCGGCGGGCCATGAAGAGGGCGGTGCAGAACGCCCAGAAGGCGGGAGTTCCCGGCATCCGGGTGCAGTGCTCCGGCCGGCTGAACGGCGCCGAGATGAGTCGTACCGAGTGGTACCGCGAGGGTCGGGTTCCGTTGCACACGCTCCGGGCCGACATCGACTACGGCTTCCGGGAGGCTCGCACCACCTACGGCCGCATCGGCGTGAAGGTGTGGATCTACAAGGGTGACATCCTGCCCTACCGCACCTCCGGCGACGACAAGGCGACCCGCGAGGCGGCCATGGCTGTGGGTGAGACATCGGGGCCGGCCCGTCCCCGCAAGGTGGTCTCCGCCGGCGGCGGTCGACGCCGACCGGAAGGTGCCGAGCCGGCAGCCGGCGACGGTGTCGAGCGGACCGAGGCCGAGCCCATCCTGAAAGAGGCCGACCCCGAGCTCGAGCGTCTGCTCGCCGAGGAGGAGGAGATCGAGCGTCTCACGAGGGAGCACCACGAGACGCCCCACTTCCGGCCCGGCGAGGGGGACTAGCACCATGTTGATGCCGAAGAAGGTGAAGCACCGCAAGCAGCAACGAGGGCGCATGACCGGCCCGGCAAAGGGTGGGACCAAGGTCGCCTTCGGCGAGTACGGCATCCAGGCCCTGGAGCCAGGGTGGATCACCGCCCGCCAGATCGAGGCTGCCCGTATCGCCATGACCCGGCACGTGAAGCGTGGCGGCAAGGTGTGGATCACGATCTTCCCCGACCGTCCGGTCACGGAGAAGCCGGCCGAGACCCGCATGGGGTCGGGCAAGGGCAATCCCGAGCGCTGGGTGGCAGTGGTCAAGCCCGGCCGGGTCATGTTCGAGCTGGCCGGCGTCAACGAGGAGCTGGCGAAGGGGGCCCTCGAGCGGGCCATCCAGAAGCTGCCCATTCGTGCCCGGGTCATCAGCCGGGCCAGTGCGGAGGAGGTGTGATGGCGTCCACCACGAGAGAGTTGCGCGACCTCGGTGACGAGGAGCTGGTGCAACGGCTGAGCGAGGTGCAAGGAGAGCTGTTCAACCTCCGGTTCCAGCACGTGACCGGCCAGCTCGACAACCACGCCCGCCTGGGGCAGTTGCGCAAGGACGTCGCTCGGCTGCACACCGTGCTGCGCGAGCGGGAGATCGCCGCCGCCGAGGCACTTGCAGCCGGAAGTGGAGACCAGGCCACCACGGCCGGGAGTGCAGACGGAGAGGACCGGTCATCGTGAGCGAGACGGGAACGCAGGGTACGGCGGACGCGACGGTCCGTCCGGCGCGCAAGGTCCGCGAAGGCTTGGTGGCGTCGGCCTCCATGGACAAGACGATCGTGGTGCGGGTGGTCGACCGGGTGCGCCACCAGCGGTACGCCAAGACGGTCCAGCGCACGTCGCGGCTGTACGCCCATGACGACGAGAACCAGGCGCGGGCGGGTGACCGGGTGCGCATCCAGGAGACGCGGCCGCTGTCCAAGCTCAAGCGCTGGCGCCTGATCGAGGTCGTGGAGCGGGCACGATGATCCAACAGGAGTCGCGACTGCGGGTCGCCGACAACAGCGGCGCCAAGGAGGTCCTCTGCATCAAGGTGCTGGGCGGCTCCCGGCGACGGTATGCGTCGATCGGTGACGTGTTCGTGGCCACGGTGAAAGACGCCATCCCTGGCGCGGCAGTGAAGCGGGGCGATGTCGTCAAGTGCGTCGTCGTGCGCGTCAAGAAGGAGAAGCGCCGGGCCGACGGCTCTTATATCCGCTTCGACGAGAACGCCGCGGTATTGATCAACGACCAGAGCCAGCCCCGGGGGACCCGCATCTTCGGGCCCGTGGGCCGGGAACTGCGCGACAAGCGGTTCATGCGGATCGTGTCGCTGGCGCCGGAGGTGTTGTAGATGAAGATTCGCAAGGGTGACCGAGTGAAGGTGCTGGCCGGCAAGGACAGGGGCAAAGAAGGCGTGGTGATGAGTGCCCTGCCCACCCGGGGCAAGGTCATCGTGGAGGGCGTCAATGTTGCCAAGCGCCACCAACGGCCGACCCGCATGACCATGCAGGGCGGCATCATCGACAAGGACATGCCCATCCAGGTGTCGAACGTGGCGGTGATCAGCCCGGGTGACGGTCGGCCGACCCGGGTGGGCTACCGGCTGGATGCCGACGGCCGCAAGGTCCGGATCTGCCGGCGCACCGGAGTGGACCTCGACTCATGAGCGCCACGACGACCGTTCCCGCCCGTCCTCGGCCCCGGCTGCGCCGACGCTACGAGGAAGAGGTCCGCTCCGCCCTGGGTGAGCAGCTGGGGCTGTCCAACATCATGGAGGTTCCACGGATCGAGAAGATCGTGGTGAACATGGGTGTGGGTGGCGCCGTGGGCCAGCCTTCCCTGCTGGAGGGCGCCGTGCGGGACCTCGCCCAGATCACCGGTCAAAAGCCGCTCGTCACCAAGGCTCGCAAGTCGATCGCCGGCTTCAAGCTCCGGGAGGGCAACGCCATCGGCGCCAAGGTCACCTTGCGGGGGGACCGGATGTGGGAGTTCTTCGACCGCCTCGTCGCCCTCGCCATTCCTCGCATCCGAGACTTCCGCGGCCTGCCGCCCACCGGCTTCGACGGCAGAGGCAACTACAACTTCGGCGTCACCGAGCAGTTGATCTTCCCCGAGATCGACTACGACAAGGTTGACGCCCCCCGCGGGATGAACATCGTCATCGTCACCACCGCCCGGACCGACGCCGAGGGGCGGGCGCTGCTGGACGCCTTCC
This sequence comes from Acidimicrobiales bacterium, assembly GCA_035942035.1. GTDB lineage: Bacteria > Actinomycetota > Acidimicrobiia > Acidimicrobiales > CADCSY01 > JAHWJR01. The sequence continues at coordinate 27,915 of DASZDK010000043.1, read as the reverse complement.
ACTTCCCCTTCCGCCGCGACGGTGCCGCGTGATGGGCCACATGTCAGGCGACCGAGCGTCGCACAGGAGGTAGAGGAACGCATGGCCAAGAAGGCACTTGTCGAGAAGCAGAAGCGGACCCCCAAGTACAAGGTGCGGGGCTACACGCGCTGCCGCCGATGCGGGCGGCCCCGCGCCGTGTTCCGCAAGTTCGGCCTCTGCCGAATCTGTCTGCGCGAGATGGTGCACGCCGGCGAGGTCCCGGGCGTCACCAAGGCGAGCTGGTGATGGCCGTGGCCAGTCACGTTCGAGGAAGCGAGGGAGGCCGAGCATGACCATGACCGATCCCATCGCCGACATGCTCACCCGGCTGCGCAACGGCAACGTCGCCTTCCACGACCAGGTGCGGATGCCGTCGTCGAAGCTGAAGGAGTCGCTGGCCTCCGTGCTGGAGCGAGAGGGCTACATCGAGGGCTTCTCGGTCGCTGACGATCCCTCCGGCCCTGGACGCATCCTCACGGTCAGGATGAAGTACTCGCCGGACCGCGAGCGCACCATCTCGGGCATCAAGCGGGTGTCCAAGCCGGGCCTGCGCATCTACCGCCAGGCCGATCGCCTGCCGCGTGTGCTCGGAGGCCTGGGCGTCGCCGTGCTGTCCACCAGCCAGGGCCTGCTCACCGACCGCGAGGCGCGACAGCGTCGGGTCGGGGGCGAGATCCTTTGTTACGTGTGGTGATGGTGGAGAACCATGGAAACCGTGGAGGCGTGGCGTGAGTAGGATCGGACGCAGTCCTATCCCGGTGCCCGACGGGGTCGAGATCACGATCTCCGGCCAGCGCGTCGCGGTGAAGGGCCCAAGGGGCAGTCTCGAACGCGACGTGCCCGAGGCCATCACCATCCGTCGTGACGATGGGGAGCTGGTGGTCGAGCGGGCCGACGACGAGCGGCGCAGCCGGTCGCTGCACGGGCTGGTGCGGTCGCTCGTGGCCAACATGGTCACGGGCGTCACCGCCGGCTACCGCAAGGAGCTCGAGATCGTGGGAGTGGGGTACCGGGCCACCGCTGCCGGTCCCCAGCGGATCGACCTGGCCCTTGGCTTCAGCCATCCCGTCTCCGTCGATGCACCCGACGGAGTCACCTTCGCCGTGCCCGTTCCCACCCGTATCGTGGTGGAGGGCATCGACAAGCAGGTCGTGGGCCAGGTCGCCGCCGACATCCGCCAGCTGCGCAAGCCGGAGCCCTACAAGGGCAAGGGCGTCCGGTACTCCGGTGAGCGGGTGATCCGCAAGGCGGGCAAGGCAGCCAAGTGACGAGCACGGAAGGCAGACGATGAGCTCCTCGGCAAAGCAGAAGCACGTTGCCCGCACGCGCCGGCACCGGCGCGTGCGCAAGAAGGTGCAGGGCACCGCCGAGCGTCCGCGTCTTGCCGTGTTCCGGTCCAACCGGCACATGTCGGCGCAGGTCATCGACGATCGAAACGGGCGTACGCTCGCCGCCGCCTCGACGCTCGAGGCGGCCCTGCGAGCCGACGGCGGGACGGGCACGGGCAATCGGGACGCGGCCGCGGCGGTGGGACGCCTGGTCGCCGAGCGAGCCCAGGCGGCGGGCATCACCCGAGTGGTGTTCGACCGCGGCGGCTTCCTCTACCACGGCAGGGTTGCGGCGGTGGCCGACGCCGCCCGCGACGCCGGCCTCGAGCTTTGACGCCTGTGCATACGATGATGGAGGTCTACTGATGTCCGACGGAGCGCTGCGTGACGGCCGGTTGATCACCCGGCCCCGGCGGGTGTCCAAGGTGGTCAAGGGTGGTCGTCGCTTCCAGTTCGCCGCCCTGGTGGTGGTGGGCGACGGGGCCGGCCGGGTGGGGCTGGGCTACGGCAAGGCCCGGGAGGTGCCGCTCGCCATCCAGAAGGGAACCGAGGACGCCAAGAAGAACCTCTTCTCGGTGGCCCTCGCCGGCTCCACCATCATCCATCCCGTGCTCGGCGAGTTCGGCGCCGCCCGGGTGCTGCTCAAGCCTGCCGCCCCCGGCACGGGGGTCATCGCCGGCGGCGCCGCTCGGGTCATCCTCGAGGAAGCCGGCGTGCACGACGTGCTGTGCAAGTCGTTGGGCTCGCCCAACCACATCAACGTGGCCCGCGCCACCGTGGCCGGCCTCCAGTCACTGCGCCGGCCGGACGTGGTGGCCCGCGCCCGCGGGCTCTCGCCCGAGGAGGTCACCCCCGCCGGGCTGCTCAACGCCTACCGGGAGTCGAACCGCCAGTCGGCCCCGCCCACCGAGGTGGCGTGATGGCGAACCTTTCGGTCACCCAGGTGCGCTCGGCCATCGGCACCAAGCCGAAGCACCGGGGAACGTTGCGCGCCCTGGGCCTCGGCCGTATCGGTCGGACCAACGTCCTCCCGGACCGCCCGGAGATCCGGGGCATGATTGCCCGGGTGCCGCACCTGATCGACGTGCGAGTGAGCGACGAGGGCAACGAGGAGGTGGCGTCGACGTGAAGCTGCACGAGCTCCGACCGGCTCCCGGCTCCAACACTCGGCGCACCCGCGTCGGGCGGGGCATCGGGGGCCGCGGCGGCAAGACGGCAGGCCGTGGATCGAAAGGTCAGCGAGCCCGGAACACGGTCCCGGTCGGCTTCGAGGGCGGGCAGATGCCGCTCCAGCGCCGGGTGCCCAAGCTCAAGGGGTTCAACAACCCCTTCCGGGTCACCTACACCGTGGTCAACCTCGACGCCCTCGAGTCCTTCGAGGGCGACGAGGTCACACCCGAGACGCTGCGGGCCAAGGGCCTGGTGCACAAGCAGGGGCTGGTGAAGGTGCTGGGTCGCGGCGAGCTGACACGGGCGCTGACCGTGCGGGCCCACGGGTTCTCCTCCTCCGCCGAAGCAGCCATCACCGCTGCCGGAGGTACGGTTGAGGTTCTCCCTCCCCCGTACGGTGACCGACGCCCGCCTGCCCGGGGGAACGCGCTCACCAACCGCTAGGCACCCGTCGCACCGAGCCCAGGAGCCCCGACCGTGCTGACCAGTCTGAAGAACATGTTCAAGGTCGAGGACCTGCGGAACAAGATCTTGTTCACGCTGGTGATCATCGCCCTGTACCGGCTCGGCTCCCACATCCCCACACCCGGTGTCGACTTCGCCGCCGTGCAGCAGCTGGAAGAGCAAGTGCGCTCCGGTGGCGGGGGAGTCCTGGGCTTCCTCAGCTTCTTCTCGGGAGGGGCGCTCACCCGGCTGGCCGTCTTCGGGCTCGGGATCATGCCCTACATCACCGCCTCGATCATCATGCAGGTGCTGGCGGTGGCCATCCCCAAGCTCGAGCAGTGGCAGCAACAGGGCGCGGTGGGCCAGAAGAAGATCACCCAGTGGACGCGCTACCTGACCGTCGCGCTGGCCCTGCTCCAGTCGACGGGCCTGGCGTTCTTGTTCCACAACGGCGGGGGCGGGCTCTTCGGCGACACCCCCATCGACTTGATCCCCGAGTTCACCGTGCCCCGGGTGCTGCTGGTGGTGCTGTCGCTGACCGCCGGCACGGCCCTCATCATGTGGATGGGCGAGCTCATCACCCAGCGGGGGGTGGGCAACGGCATGTCGCTGATCATCTTCGCCTCGGTGGTCAGCACCATCCCCGCCGGGGGCGCCCAAGTCCGTGCCGAGGGAGGCAACTTCACCTTCGGCCTCGTGGTCTTCCTGGCCCTGGCCGTGCTCGTGGCCATCGTCTTCGTCGAGCAGGGGCAGCGGCGCATCCCCGTGCAGTTCGCCAAGCGGGTGGTGGGCCGGCGCCAATTCGGGGGCCAGAGCAGCTACATCCCCCTGAAGGTCAACCAGTCAGGCGTGATCCCCATCATCTTCGCCAGCTCCGTGCTCTACCTGCCGGTGCTGCTCACCAACGTGCTCCCCACAGGGGGATTCTGGGACAGCATCCGCACCTGGATCGACGGCAACCTGCTGACGCCTGACAACTTCATCTACATCGCCATCTACGGGCTGATGATCATCTTCTTCGCCTACTTCTACACCGCCATCACCTTCGACCCGGCGAAGCAGGCCGACACCATCCGCAAGCAGGGGGGCTTCATTCCCGGCATCCGGCCGGGTCCCCAGACCGAGCGTCATCTGGCCAAGATCCTGTCACGCATCACGTTGCCCGGCGCGCTGTTCATCGCCACCGTGGCCCTGCTGCCCACCGTCCTGCTCGCCGTGTACGGCATCCAAGGGTTCGAGGGCTTCGGAGGCATCTCCCTGCTGATCGCCGTGGGGGTCGCCCTCGAGACGATGAAGCAGATCGACAGCCAGCTCATGATGCGCAACTACGAGAGCTTCCTGAAGTAGTGCACGGGCGAAACCAAGGCACTGCCGGGCGCGCCGACGGGTTTGGCGCGCCGGTCGAGACAAGCTCCGTAACGTGAGCGAGGTGCGCGTGTCGCGGGAGTCGGACACCAAAGGCGGGGACGATGCCGGCACCGCCGTGCGTCTGGTGCTGCTGGGACGCCCCGGCGCAGGCAAGGGAACCCAGAGCAGCCGGTTGGCGCGCCACTTCGAGATCCCCCACGTCTCGACCGGGGAGATCCTGCGAGCGGCCGTCCGGGACGAGACCGAGGTGGGTGCCCGGGCACGCCGGTACATGGAGGCCGGTGAGCTGCTGCCCGACGACGTGGTCGTGGCCATCGTGGCCGACCGCCTGGCGGCGGACAGCGACGTGATCGGGGGCTTCCTGCTCGACGGCTTCCCCCGTACCGTGGCCCAGGCCGAGGCCCTGCTGGAGGTGACCGCGCCACGCGGCGTCGACCTCGTCATCGACCTCGACGTTCCCACCGACGTGGTGCTGGGTCGCCTCGCCGGCCGCCGGGTGTGCGAGCGCTGTGGTGCGGACTTCCCCCAGAGCGCCGGCGGCCCTACGCCGAGCGACCGGTGTCCTCGGTGCGGAGCCGAGGTGGCGGCACGGGGAGACGACACCGACGTGACCATCGCCCGACGGCTCGACGTCTACGAGTCACAGACGGCGCCGGTGGCGGCCTGGTTCGCCGAGCGCGACCTGTTGGTGAAGGTGGACGGCGTCGGTGACCCCGACGAGGTCACCACCCGGCTGCTCCGTACGGTGGAGCGGCGCCGTCAGGAGCGGGGCACGGATCGGTAGGGTAGGGCAGCGATGCGACGGAGCGCCGACGAGATCGCCAAGATGCGCAAGGCTGGTCGCGTGGTCGCTGAGATGCACGAGCGCATCCGCGACGCCCTGCGGCCCGGCGTGACCACCCTCCAGCTCGACGCCATCGGGCGGGAGGTCATCGAGCGCAACGGCGCCCGCTCGAACTTCCTCAACTACCACGGTTTCCCGGCGGTGATCTGCGCCTCGCCCAACTCCATGATCGTCCACGGCATCCCGAACGACGACCCGCTCGTGGACGGTGACATCCTCTCCATCGACTGCGGGGCCATCATCCAGGGCTACCACGGGGACGCCGCCCACACCTGGCCGGTCGGCACCATCTCACCGGAGGCCGAGAAGCTGCTGCGGGTGACCGAGGAGAGCCTTTGGGCCGGCATCGCCCAGATGCGCGACGGCAACCGGATCTCCGACATCGGGCATGCGGTGCAGACTGTCGCCGAGGGGGCGGGATACTCCGTGGTCCGGGAGTACGTGGGCCACGCCATCGGCACGGCGATGCACGAGAAGCCCGAGGTCCCCAACTACGGGCCTCCGGGGAGGGGCCCCAAGCTGCGGGTGGGCAACGTGTTCGCCGTTGAACCCATGGTGAACATGGGCGGGCCCGAGACCCAGGTGCTGCCGGACGGCTGGGGCGTGGTGACCAGGGACGGTTCCCTGTCGGCCCACTTCGAGCACAGCATCGCCATCACCGACGACGGTCCGGAAGTCCTCACCGTGCCCTGAGGCCCGAGCGTCCTCGCCCGGTCCTCCCCGGCGAGCGTTTGTGGAAGCATCGGTCTGGCGGGCTAGCATGGGCCGCTGGCCTCCTGGCCTCGCCGCGCGACCCGTCCTCGGCGAGGCTCGCAGCGGCTGCCCGTCGTATCTGTCGCCCCGGGGAGGGGTTCGCACTGCCGAAGCCCAAAGAAGACGCGATCGTGCTGGAGGGAAAGGTCACCGAGCCGCTCCCCAACGCGATGTTCCGGGTCGAGCTCGACAACGGTCACGAGGTGCTCGCCCACATCTCCGGGAAGATGCGGATGCACTACATCCGAATCCTGCCGGGGGACCGCGTCCAAGTGGAGCTGACGCCGTACGACCTCACCCGGGGCCGAATCACCTACCGGTACAAGTGATGGAAGTTCGCCGATGAAAGTCCGACCGAGCGTCAAGAAGATGTGCGAGAAGTGCAAGGTGATCCGTCGTCACGGCCGGGTCCAGGTCATCTGCACCAATCCTCGCCACAAGCAACGGCAGGGGTAGCCCATGGCACGCGTCGCAGGTGTTGACATTCCCCGCGAGAAGCGGTTGGAGGTGGCCCTCACCTACATCTATGGCGTCGGTCCGACCCGTGCCAGGCAGGTCTGCGAGGCGGTCGGGGTCGACCCGGGTACCCGCGTCCGCGATCTCACCGACGACGAGGTGGCCCAGGTCCGGAGCTGGGTGGACCAGAACCTCCGGGTCGAAGGTGACCTGCGTCGTGAGGTGTCCACCGACATCAAGCGCAAGATGGAGATCGCCAGCTACCAGGGGCTCCGCCACCGTCGGGGACTGCCTGTGCGGGGCCAGCGCACCCACACCAACGCGCGGACCCGCAAGGGCCCGAAGAAGACCGTGGCCGGCAAGAAGAAGGTGAGGAAGTAGATCCGAGATGGCCAAGCCCAAGCCCGGCGGGCGGCGCCCGCGCCGACGCGAGCGCAAGAACGTCACCTACGGGGTGGCGCACATCAAGAGCTCGTTCAACAACACCATCGTGAGCATCACCGACCCGGCAGGCAACGTCATCGCATGGGCGTCAGCGGGCAACGTGGGGTTCAAGGGCTCCCGGAAGTCGACGCCCTTCGCCGCCCAGATGGCGGCCGAGCAGTGTGCCCGGCGGGCCATGGAGCACGGCGTGCGCCGGGTCGAGGTGCTGGTGAAGGGCCCCGGCTCCGGCCGGGAGACCGCCATCCGCTCGATCATGAGCGTGGGCATCGAGGTGTCCGGCATCAAGGACGTGACGCCGGTGCCGCACAACGGATGCCGCCCGCCCAAGCGCAGGAGGGTCTGATGGCGCGCTACACGGGCCCGGTGTGCCGGCTGTGCCGCCGGGAGAAGATGAAGCTCTTCCTCAAGGGCGCCAAGTGCGACACCATGAAGTGCCCCATCGAGCGCCGTCCGTACCCCCCCGGGGAGCATGGCCGCACCCAGATGCGCCGCAAGGACTCCGAGTACCTGGTCCAGCTGCGGGAGAAGCAGAAAGCCCGCCGGATCTACGGCCTCATGGAGAAGCAGTTCCGCAACCTGTACCAGGAAGCCAACCGCCAGAAGGGCGTGACCGGTGAGAACCTCCTGCGCATGCTCGAGTTGCGGCTGGACAACGTCGTGTTCCGCGCCGGCTGGGGCGCCAGCCGGTCCCAGGCCCGGCAGCTGGTTCGCCACGGCCACGTGAAGGTCAACGGACGCCGGGTCACCATTCCCTCCTACGCTGTGCGCAAGGGCGACGTGGTGGAGTTGGGTGAGCGGGCGAAGGCGATGATCGTCATCCGCCACAACCTGGAGACCCTCGACCGCCAAGTGCCGCCGTGGCTGGAGGGTGCCCCCCAGGCCGCCTCCGTGACCGTGCGTGACGCGCCGATGCGGGAGCACATCGACGTTCCCGTGCGCGAACAGCTCATCGTCGAGCTCTACAGCAAGTAGGAGTCCCGGGCGCCCCCGATGGGGGCCCGATGCCAACCACAGCAGATCGCAAGGAGAGCAACCGAATGCTGGTCATTCAGCGCCCGACCGTCGAGCCCATCGGCGAGCCAGAGGGCAATCGTCAGCGGTTCTCCGTGAGCCCTCTCGAGCCTGGCTTCGGTCACACCCTGGGAAACGCCCTGCGCCGCACCCTGCTCTCGTCGATCCCCGGGGCCGCCGTGACCCAGGTGCGCTTCGACGACACCCTGCACGAGTTCTCGACCATCGCCGGGGTCACCGAGGATGTCACCGACATCATCCTCAACCTCAAGGACGTGGTCCTCATCTGCGCTTCCGAAGAGCCGGTGACGGTGCGCCTCGACGTGCAGGGTCCGGGCGAGGCCACGGCCGGCGACATCCAGACCACGGCCGACGTCGAGATCCTCAACCCCGACCTCCATCTCGCCACCTTGAACGCCAAGGGGCGGCTCGCCATCGACGTGACGGTCGAGCGCGGCCGTGGCTACGTGTCGGCGGAACGGAACCAGAGCGCGGCCACCATCGGCGTCATTCCTGTCGACTCGGTCTTCTCCCCGGTGCGGCGAGTCACCTTCGTCGTGGAACCCACCAGGGTCGAGCAGTCGACCAACTTCGACCGGCTGGTGCTCGACATCGAGACCGACGGATCCGTGTCACCTCGTGAGGCGCTGGCCTCCGCCGGCCAGACGCTCCGGTCCCTGGTCGGGCTGGTGGCGGACATGAGCGATGCCGCCTCCGGTCTCGAGCTCGGTGACGTCGGTACGGTGACGTCCGGCTCACCGGACCTGGACTTGCCCATCGAGGACCTCGACCTCTCGGAGCGACCTCGCAACTGCCTCAAGCGCGCCCAGGTCAACACGGTCGGCGAGTTGCTGGAGAAGACCGAAGAGGACCTGCTCACCATCACCAACTTCGGCCAGAAGTCCCTCGACGAGGTGGCTGAGAAGCTGGACGAACGGGGTCTGTCCCTGAGGAGGCGGGAATGAACGTGCCGGGAGCTCCGACCAAGGGGAAGCGCCTGGGCGGATCGAGCGCCCATCAGCGTTCGATGCTCGCCAACCTGGTGGCGTCGCTCGTCGCCGCCGAGGCCATCGTCACCACCGAGGCCAAGGCCAAGGCCCTGCGGCCGGTGGCCGAGAGGGTCATCACCAAGGCCAAGAAGGGCGGCGTCCACCGGCACCGACAGGTGGTGGCCTTCCTCGGCGACAAAGAGGCGGCGCACAAGCTGTTCGATGAGATCGGCCCGCGCTACGCCGAGCGCAACGGCGGCTACACCCGGATCCTGAAGCTCGGCCCCCGTCATGGCGACAACGCCCCCATGGCGAGGATCGAGCTGGTCTGATCTGAACCCGGTACGGGTCCGCCTCACCGTCGCCTACGACGGTTCGGGCTTCTCGGGCTTCGCCCGCAACCCCGGAGTGGAGACGGTGGCGGGCAGCCTCGGGGCGGCGCTGCACCGGGCGTTGGGGCACCCCGTCGAGCTCACCTGCGCGGGACGGACCGATGCCGGGGTTCATGCGTGGGGCCAGGTGGTGTCCTTCGACGCCGACCGCGACGTCGTCGACCCGGCTCTGTTGCAGCGCTCAGTCAACCGCCAGTGCGGGCCCCGGGTCGTCGTGCGGGAAGCGTCCATCGCCCCTGAGGGCTTCGACGCCCGCCGGTCGGCCCGGTCCAGGCGCTATCGCTACACCGTGCTCAACCGGCCCGTCCCCGACCCTTTCCTGGCCGCCACCACCTGGCACGTGGACCAGCCCCTCGACCTCGCCGCCATGCGACTGGCCTGCGATCCACTCCTGGGCGAGCACGACTTCTCGTCGTTCTGCCGCCGGCCGCGTCCCCCTTCCGGCGAGCGTCCCTCGTTGGTCCGCCGCGTGCTCCACGCCGGCTGGCGCAACGTGGGCGACGGACTGCTCCGCTTCGAGATCGAGGCCACGTCGTTCTGCCACCAGATGGTCCGCAGCGTGGTGGGCACCTTGGTGGAGACGGGCACGGGCAGGAAGCGGGCGGGGGAGGTGCTCGCCATCCGTGACGCGCGGGAGCGGGCCGCGGCCGGGCAACTGGCGCCACCCCACGGTTTGTGCCTGTGGGAGGTCCGTTACGAGTGACCGTCTGCGCGAGGCTGTCCCGGTGAGCACTTCGCGTCCGGCTGGCCCGGGAGGGACCCCGCCGCGCCTGCTCGTGGCGCTGGCCCTGGTCGCCGCCGCCGCCTTGACGCTCCTGGCCGTGATGGTGACCATGGCTGCCATCTCCCCCGGTGACTTCCAGGACGTCGCCCACTTCACCTTCCTGGATCGCGTGCAGATCGGTACCGGCCTCCTCGACGCCCCCGTCCTCCTGCTGGTGCCCGTGGCCGTGCTGTTGGCCCGCCTGGTCGAGCGGGGGACCGAAGGTGCGCCGTCCATGGCACGGACGGTCCTGGCGTCGGCCACGGTGGTCGGGGCGGGGCTGGCGCTGTTCGTGCTGCTGCGCTTGGTGGGCCACCTGGGGGGACAGGAGTACCTGGTGGGGCCCGTGCCCAAGGTCGGGAACTGCTTTCACGACGTGGGCGGGCTGCTGGGCGCCGTGACCGGGCCGTACTGGGCGTACTACGAGTTGCAGCGGACCTCTTCCGGGGGCAATCCGGCGGAGGAGGGCAGCCAGGCGGGACGACCGTGGTTCCCGCCTCCGCCACCGGGCCCACCCGGCACCTCGCCGCCGCCGGCCGCCCGGCCGTGAAATTGCCGGGCCTCGCCTGCCGCCCGTAGGCTTGGCGTTCCACGTATGCCCGCCGACTGGGAGTAGTTCCCCGTGCCCACCTTCGCACCAACGCAGAGCGACATCACCCGCGCCTGGCATGTGGTCGATGCCGACGGCCTGGTGCTGGGTCGTCTGGCCACCGAGGTGGCCCGCCTGCTCCGAGGCAAGCACAAGCCGATCTTCGCCCCCAACGTCGACACTGGTGACCACGTCATCGTGGTGAACGCCGACAAGGTGGTGCTCACCTCGGACAAGGCGCAGAAGAAGATCGTCTACCACCACACGGGGTACCCGGGGGGCATCCGCAGCCAGCGCTACGACGACTTCCTCGCCCGCAAGCCCGAGGAGGCGGTGCGCAAGGCCGTCCGAGGCATGCTCCCGAAGAACTCGCTGGGTCGGTCCATGCTGCGCAAGCTCAAGGTGTACGCCGGACCCACCCATCCCCACGCCGCCCAGTCCCCCACGTCGCTCGACCTCTCCGCCGCCCGGCGTGAGCCGCCGGCGCCCGCCCGGAAGGAGGCCTGAGCATGGCCGGAAAGCCGCTCGTCCAGTCCACCGGTCGCCGCAAGCAGGCGGTGGCCCGGGTCCGTCTCCGGCACGGAGAGGGCGCCATCACCGTCAACCGCCGTTCGATCGAGGACTACTTCCCGTCCGAGACGCACCGCATGATCGCCACCGAGCCGCTCCGGTTGACCACCACGGCCGAGGCCTACGACGTCGACGTGACCATGGACGGCGGCGGCACCACCGGGCAGGCGGGGGCGCTACGCCTCGGGATCGCCCGGGCGCTGGTCGCACTCGATCCTGATCTGCGGACGACGCTCAAGCGAGCCGGCTTCCTCGCCCGGGACGCCCGCGAGAAGGAGAGCAAGAAGTACGGGCTGAAGAAGGCCCGCAAGGCACCGCAGTACTCCAAGCGCTGACTTGGCACTGCGTTTCGGGACCGACGGGGTCCGCGGGCGCGACGCCGAGCTGACCCCGGAGTGGGTTGCCGCCCTGGGTCGGGCCGCCGCCTCGGCGTTGCGGGGCGAGCGCTTCGTCATCGGTCGCGACACCCGCCGCTCCGGACCGATGATCGAGTCCGCCCTGGCCGCCGGACTGGCCGCCTCAGGGGTCGATGTGGAGCGCCTGGGTGTCCTGCCGACTCCCGCAGTGGCCTGGCTCTCTGCGACCGAGGGCGTGCCTGGGGTCGTCATCTCTGCTTCCCACAACCCGTACACCGACAACGGGGTGAAGCTGTTCGCATCCGGTGGTCGCAAGCTCTCGGAGGAGGTGGAGCTGCGCTTGGAGGGCGAGCTGGAGCGCCTCCAGGCGGGCGGGCCGGCCTCGTCGGCCGGCGGCACCGGCATCGGTACGGTGACCGATCGAGACGTGAGCGCCGGCTACATCCAGGCGCTCGTCGGCCTGCTCGAGGGTCGCCGCCTGGACGGGCTGTCGGTCGTGCTCGACCCCGCCAACGGAGCAGCATCGGCGGTCGGTCCCGAGGTCCTGCGTCGGCTCGGAGCCGACGTCCGAGTGATCCACGCCGAGCCCGACGGGTTCAACATCAACGCCGGCTGTGGCTCCACCGCCCCCGGCGAGCTGTGCCGGACGGTGGTGGCGACGGGAGCCGACCTGGGGCTGGCCCTCGACGGCGACGCCGACCGAGTGCACGCCGTCGACCACCGCGGCGACCTCGTCGACGGTGACCAGCTCCTGGCCATGTTCGCCCTCGACCTCCGCCGGCGGGATCTCCTCCGGGACGCCACCGTGGTGGTCACGGTGATGACCAACCTGGGGTTCCGCCGGGCCATGGCCGACCACGGCATCACCACGGTCGAGACGCCGGTGGGCGACCGCCACGTCCTGGCCGCCCTCGAACGGGGACAGTGGTCGCTCGGCGGCGAGCAGTCCGGCCACATCATCTTTCGGGACCTGGCCACCACCGGTGACGGCGTGCTCAGCGGCGTGCTCCTGGCCGACCTGGTCCGCCGTGGCGGACGACCGCTGGCCGAGCTCGCCGCCGCGGCCATGACCCGGCTGCCCCAGGTGCTGAGGGGCGTCGCCGTCGAACGCAGGCCCGAAGGGCTCCCGGAGGCGGTGGCGGCGGAGGTCGCCACCGTGGAGGCCGAGCTCGGCGGCAGCGGCCGGGTGCTGGTCAGGCCCAGTGGCACCGAGCCGATGGTGCGGATCATGGTGGAGGCGCCGACGCCCGCTGAGGCCGAGGACGCCGCCGAGCGCTTGGTTGCCGCCGTCGAGCGGGCCTGCACCGCACCCGCTGGTTCCGAACCTCGCTGAGGCCGGCCAGGAACCACCCACTACCCTCCCCTCCCATGTGCGGCATCATCGCCGTGGTCCGCCGCCCTTCGGAGCGCACCCCGCCGACCTCCGACGAGATCGGTGCCGCCCTGGGCCAGGCCGAGGCGGCGCTGGCCGACGTCCGCCTCGACCGGCCCGAGGCCATCGAGCAACTGGCCGAAGCCCTGGAGTCGCTCGACCGCCTGCTGGGGGGCACCGCCGGCCTGCAATGCCTCATCGCCTCTCCTGACGTGGCCGCCGAGCTCGCGACCGCCCTGGCTCGGTTCGAGGGCCAGACCCAGCGCTTCGACCGCGAGGTCGACGCCGAGGTGCTGGCCCTGTCCGGGGACGTACTCGAAGCGCGCAACGCCGCCCTGGTGCGACTCAAGGACGTGGTATGGGCCCTGGCCCACGACCGTCTGGCGGCCGCCACCGCCGTGGCCGACCTGGCGGGGAGCCGCCCCGGTCCCGCCGCGGTGGAGGCCTTCGCCTCGGTGCAGGCGGCATTGGCCGCCCTCGACCGCCTGGAGGTGCGGGGCCGAGACTCCGCCGGTCTGCACCTGCTGGTCGCCGGGCACGGCCTCGACCTGGACGGCCCCGAAGTGGCTGCCCTGGCGGCGGAGCGCCTCGCCGACCCGCTGTTCACGTCGGGGGCGGTGCGGACGCCCTGCGGGAACCTGAGCCTGGTCTACAAGGCGGCGGCCGAGATTGGCGAGCTCGGGGACAACACCCGGGCCCTGCGGGCGGCCATCCGGGAGGATGCCCTCCTGCGGCGGGCCGTTGCCGCTCCGACCGCTCGGGTCACCGTCCTGGGCCACACCCGGTGGGCGAGCGTCGGCATCGTCTCGGAGGCCAATGCCCACCCGCTCAACCACGAGGAGGAGGAGCTCGCCGGCGGGCCCTACGTCACCATCGCCGTCAACGGGGACGTCGACAACCACGCCGAGCTGCACCAGCGTTGGGAGCTGCGCATCCCGCCGGAGATCACCTGCGACACCAAGGTGGTGCCCGCCCTCGTGTCCCGCCGGTTGGCCGACGGGCTCTCCGAGGAGGATGCCTTCCGCGCCACCGTGGCGAGCCTGGAGGGATCGCTGGCCATCGCCGCCAGCACGGCGGAGCACCCCGAGCACTTGCTGCTCGCCCTGCGCGGCAGTGGGCAGGCGCTCTACGTCGGCCTGGCCGACGATGCCTATGTGGTCGCCAGCGAGCCCTACGGGGTGGTGGGGGAGACCCGCCGGTACCTGCGGATGGACGGTGGCGCCGGCGTCGGTGCCGACGGACGCCCGGGACAGGTGATCGTGCTCGACGGCTCCCGGGCGGGGACGGTCGCCGGCGTGGCCCGCACCGCCTACGACGGCACCCCGCTCCCCGTCGAAGAGGACGACATCCAAACCGCCGAGGTCACCACCAGGGACATCGACCGCGGCCAGTTCCCCCATTACCTGCTCAAGGAGCTGTCCGAAGCTCCCCGCTCGCTGGCCCGCACCACCCGCGGCCGCATCCACGAGGAGAACGGCCGCTTCACCGTCGTGCTCGGCGAGGACGTGCTGCCGCCGGCGCTGCGGCGATCGCTCGCCGAGGGCGCCATCCGCCGGGTGCTGGTGATCGGCCAGGGGACGGCGGCGGTGGCCGGCCAGAGCGTCGCCGCCGCCGTCGCCGAGGCGTGCGCCCGATCTCCGTTGCAGGTGGAGGCGGTGCTGGCCACCGAACTGTCGGGCTTCGGGCTCGACGACGACATGTCCGACACCCTGGTGGTGGCCGTCAGCCAGTCGGGCACCACGACCGACACCAACCGCACGGTCGACCTGGTACGGGCTCGGGGGGCTCCGGTCGTGGCCATCGTCAACCGCCGCAACAGCGACCTGGTGGAGAAGGCCGCCGGCGTGCTGTACACCTCCGACGGGCGCGACGTGGAGATGAGCGTCGCTTCCACCAAGGCCTTCTACGGCCAGGTCGCCGCCGGGTTCCTCCTCGGCGAGGGCATCGCCGACGTGCTGGGCTGTGCCGACCGCGCCCGCAGCTCGGAGCTGCTCGAGGGGCTGCGCCGGCTCCCGGCCGCCATGGAGGCGGTGCTGTCCCAGCGGCCGTCCGTCGCCGAGGCCGCCTCCAGCCACGCGCCGTCCCGCCGGCACTGGGCGGTGGTGGGCAACGGGCCCAATCGCATCGCCGCCGAGGAGGTGCGGATCAAGCTCTCGGAGCTGTGCTACCGGTCCATCGCCTGCGACGGCACCGAGGACAAGAAGCACATCGACCTTTCCTCCGAACCGCTGGTGCTGGTGTGCGCCGCCGGGCTGTCCAAGCCCAACGCCGACGACGTGGCCAAGGAGGTGGCGATCTACCGCGCCCACCGCGGCGCGCCGGTCGTGATCGCCACCGAGAGCCAGCAGTTCCCCGCCGCCCTGGCCACCATCACCGTGCCCGAGGTCCACCCCTCCCTGGCGTTCGTGCTCTCGGCCATGGCCGGGCACCTGTTCGGCTACGAGGCGGCCCTGGCCATCGACGCCTCGGCCCGCCCCCTGCGGGAGGGCCGGGCCGCGGTGGAGTCGGCTCTGGCCGGCCGGGACGGCCGCCAGAGCGAGGGCCTGCTCGACCGGCTCCGGCTCGAGCTGGACCACGTCGCCCGGCGCGTGCTCGACGGCCTGCGCACCGGCGCCTACGACGGCGCCCTCACGCCGGGCACGGCCGTGCAGCTGGCTCTGCTGCTGCGCTACTCCACGGGGATGCTGCCGCTGGAGGCCTACGAGCTCGACTTCGGCAAGGTCGGCCTGCCCAGCGTCGTGGTGGGCGACCTCACCAACGCACTGACGCTCGGCATCGACGAGCTGACCCGCCCGATCGACGCCATCAAGCACCAGGCCAAGACCGTCACCGTGGGCATCTCGCGCTCCGAGGACGCGCTGTTGGAGGCGGCGCTGGTCCAAGCCGTGCTCGGGGTGGGAGTGGGCACCGACCGCCTCGGTTACCGCAGCCTGCGCACCCTCGCCGCCCTGGGCCCGGCGGTCGCCGAGGTCACCGGCCACACGCACTACCGCATCGAGGGCAACGTCGCCGACGGCACCGCCACCCTGCACGTAGTGGACAAGGGCGGCGTCGCCGCCGGGCTGCGGTCCCGGGCCGAGGACGACCCTGCGCTGCGGGGCACCAAGCACCGGGTGGCCGCCCAGCGGCAGGTCACGGTGGCCGTGGGGGCGAGCGACGGGCGGACGGTGCTGATCGTCCCCGAGGTCAAGGACAACTCGGTCTGCGGGCTGGCACTGCTGCACGTGCGCCCCGCCGGCCGGCTGCCGGCGGAGCAGGCGCGAGCGGTGCTCGAGGGCTACCAGGGGCGCTACGCCGCCCTGGCCGACGCGGTGACCGAGACCGAGCCGATCTTGCGTGACGAGGTGCTGGCCGAGATCCCCATCGTCGAGTTGCTGACCGTGCCCGTCCACGTCCTGGCCGAGCGGTGGCGGGCCCGCTGAGGGGGCCCCGCCGGCCTGGTTCTTCCGGGGCTGAACCACCGTGGCGGTGGGCCGCCCGACAAAGAGCGGGAGGGTGGTGGACGTGATCGGGATCGGCACCGACCTGGTCGAGATCGAGCGCTTCCGCCTCGCCCTCCGGCGCACGCCCCGCCTGGCCGAACGCCTCTTCAGCGACGCCGAGCGGGCCTATGCCGCCCGACGCCGGGACCCGACCGAGCGCCTGGCCGCCCGCTTCGCCGCCAAGGAGGCGGTCATGAAGGCCATGGGGGTGGGTCTGTGGCGGTTCCCGCTCCGCGACATCGAGGTGGTACGGGCGGCCTCGGGGGCGCCGTCGGTGCGCCTGCACGGGGGGGCGGCGGCGCTGGCCGCCGACCGAGGAGTCACCGAGTGGCGGTTGACCCTCACCCACACGTCGGCGATGGCGCAGGCCATCGCCGTCGCCCTCTGAAGCCCGGTACCGGGCTCAGCTGCCGCCCAGGAGAGGCACGTCAGGCGTCTCCAGCACCAGGTCGAGTAGCTGGTCGAGCAGGCCTCCACCGCCGGTCGTACCGCCCCCGGCGAGCGCCGCCGCCCGGTCGCGCAGCTCGGGCAACCGCTGGTGGACCCCGTCGCCGGGGCACCCGGTGGAGGTGACGTCGCGGTGTCCCACGAACGCACCTGGCGCCCGGGGGTCGATGCTCCGAGCCCCGAGCTTCCAGGCCACCAGGACGGCCACCGCGCCGAGGGCGGCGTCGGTGGGGCCGGTGTGCCCGTGGTTGTAGGTGCCGAGCACGGCGATGCCGAGGCTGCCGGTGTTGTGGCCTCGGGCGTGGGAGCCGATCACCCCACGGCCGCCGCCGTCCTCACCGTCGTGGACCTCGCCCGCACCGTAGGAGCGGGCCCACCGGCCCTCGTAGATCCGCCCGGCTCCGTCGACCAGGAAGTTGTAGGCGATGTCGGACCACCGGCGGTTCACGACGTGGTAGCGGTAGATGGCTCGCACCCGGGCTGAACTGTCAGGCTCGTTGGTGGGGGTGACCGTGTGGTGCACGATGGCGCGGCGGATGGGCGCGAATTCGGGACCGTGGCCCCTCAGCGCCTCGTCGGCGCCCCACTGGGCCCGAGTGATGATCGCGGGAGGACCGCCGCCGACGGCCAATGGGCCCACGACACCGGCCAACGGCGCCACCGCCAAGGCGCCGGCACCTGCCAGACTCTGCCGGAGCACCTGGCGGCGCGACACCCCCTGAGATCCCGCCTGGTCCGTCATCGGCGAGAGGCTAACCCTTCTGGTGGGCGGCGGGCCGCAAGAATGCACGGCGTGATCCCCGTGGTGACCCCCGAGGAGATGGCAGCGGTCGACGCCGCCGCCCCTGAACCCGTCGAGATCCTGGTGCGGCGGGCCGGTGGGGCGGTCGCCCGTGCCGCAGTGCAGGCGCTCGGGGGTACCTACGGCCGACGGGTGGTGGTGGTGGCGGGCAAGGGCAACAACGGTGCCGACGGACGGGAGGCTGCCCGACGGCTGCGTCGGGCTGGCGCCCGGGTGACCGTCCTCGATGCCGGTGGCCACCACACCGAGGTCCCTCCGTGCGACCTGGTGATTGACGCTGCCTACGGCACCGGCTTCCGCGGCGACTGGCGCCCGCCCCACCCGCGGGGGGCGCCCGTGCTGGCCGTTGACATCCCGAGCGGGGTCGACGGACGCACCGGCGAGGCGTCCCCGGAGGTCCTCGCCGCCGTGCGCACCGTCACCTTCGCCGCCCTCAAGCCGGGCCTGCTGCTGGGCCGGGGGCCTGACCTGGCTGGCGAGGTGGTGGTGGCCGACATCGGGCTCGACGTCGGGAGGGCGGCGAAGGCCAGGCTGGTCACCGACGGCGACGTCGGTGGCTGGCTGCCGTCGCGCCCCCGCCAGACCCACAAGTGGAAGTCGGCGGTGTGGGTGGTGGCCGGCAGCCCGGGGATGAGCGGCGCCGCCACTCTCGCCGCCCGCGGCGCCCTGCGGGCCGGCGCCGGCTACGTGCGCCTCAGCACTCCCGGCGCTCCACCCGGTCACGTTGCCCCGCTGGAGGCGGTGGGCTGGCCGCTGGCGGCCGAGGGATGGGCGGACGACGTGCTGGCCGACGCCGGTCGGTTCCGCGCCGTGGTGGTGGGGCCCGGGCTGGGTGGGGGAGAGGAGATGGCCGGCGAGGTGCGCCGGCTGGTCAGGAGCTGCCCGGTGCCGGTGGTGGTCGACGGCGACGGGCTGGCCGCCCTCGACGGAGCCGAGTGCGCAGGGCTGGCGCCGTCCACCGTGCTCACGCCCCACGACGGGGAGTACCGGCGCCTCTGCGGCCACCCCCCGGCCGCGGACCGCCTGGGCGCCGCCCGGGAGCTGGCGACGGCCACGGGGGCGGTGGTGCTGTTGAAGGGTTCGACGACGGTGGTGGCCGGGCCCGAGGGACCAGCTTTGCTCGCCGCCGCCGGCGATGCCCGCCTGGCCACGGCCGGCACCGGTGACGTGCTCTCGGGGGTCGTGGGCGCCTTGCTCGCCGCCGGCCTCGACCCGCCGGTCGCCGCCGCCGCCGCCGCTCACGTCCACGGCCGAGCCGCCGCTCTAGGCTGGCCCTGGGGCCTCGTCGCCGGCGACCTGCCGGAGCTCCTCCCCGCCGTGCTCCAACAACTGGGAGGCTGAATGCCCCGGTCCATGCTCGTTCGCCAAGTCATGACCACCGACGTGTTGACGTTCTCGCCCGACGAGGGAGTGCAGGACGCCACTCGCCGCCTCATCGAGCGGGGGGTCGACGGCGGGCCGGTGGTCGACGGCGAGGGCCGGCTGGTGGGGATGCTCAGCAGCGGCGACCTCCTGGTGCAGGAGACCAAGCTCCATTACCCCACGGTGATCTCGCTGTTCGGCGCCTACCTCGAGCTCCCGTCCTCGCACCGCCGTTTCGAGGAGGATCTGCGCCGGGCGGTGGGGGCCACGGTGGGCGACGTGATGCACGACGAGCCGGTGTCGTGCGCCGAGGACGACACCCTCGAGCGCGCCGCCACCCTCATGCACGACCACGAGGTCAGCCGGCTCCCGGTGGTGGGTGACGGCAAGGTGGTGGGCATCGTCGCCCGCGGTGACATCCTCCGTGCCGTCATGGGCGCCGGCCCGTGAGCCGCGGGCCCGCCCCGAGGTGCTGAGGCGCCACACCCGTTCTCGCCCCAGCAGGGGTCGCTCTTTGGCCCCCTCCTGGCGCCAGAAGGCAGGGGTGGGGGTGGGCGGGTGCTGAACCGCCGCCCGGCCTGGGCCGAGATCGATCTCGACGCCGTGGCCGCCAACGTGCGGGCCCTGGTGGCGACGGCCGCCCCGGCTGCCGTGTGCGCCGTGGTCAAGGCCGACGGCTACGGCCATGGTGCGGTCCCGGTGGCCGAGGCGGCGCTGGCCGCCGGCGCATCCTGGCTGGGCGTGGCCATGAGCGCCGAGGCCGTGCCGCTGCGCGCCGCCGGCATCGACGCACCTGTGCTCCTGCTGTCCGAGCCCGCCCCGGCCGAGCTCGACGAGGTGGTGGCCCTGGGCCTGCACCCCACCGTCTACACCCGCCAGGGGATCGACAGCGTGGCCGATGCCGCGGCCCGGGCCGGTGCCCCCCCGGTCGGCGTCCACCTCAAGATCGACACCGGGATGCACCGGGTGGGGGCCGAGCCGGCAGCGGCGCCGGCTCTGGCCGCCGTCGTCCTCGGGCGCCCCGAGCTGGTGTTGGAGGGGGTGTGGACCCACTGCGCCGTGGCCGACGAGCCGGAGAACCCGTTCACCTCCCGCCAGGCCGAGCGCTTCGAGGCTGTGCTCGCCCAGTTGCGTTCGGCGGGCGTGCAGCCGGCCCTGGTCCACGCCGCCAACTCCGCCGCCACCCTCGACCACCCCCGCCTGCGTCACGATCTCGTCCGCTGCGGCATCACCTTGTACGGGCTGGACCCCAGCCCGGCCCTGCACGGGCGCATCGAGCTGCGTCCTGCGCTCTCGCTGCGGGCCCGTGTCTCCCTGGTCAAGGTCGTGCCCGCCGGCGATGGTGTCTCCTACGGGCTGCGCTACCGGACCACGACCGACTCGGTTGTGGCCACCGTGCCCCTCGGCTACGCCGACGGGGTTCCCCGCCGGCTCTCGGAGGTGGGCGGTGAGGCGCTGGTGGGCGGCCGGCGGCGGCCCCTGGCGGGGACCGTCACCATGGACCACCTCATGGTCGACTGCGGTCCGGCGGGCGACCCCGGCGCCGAGGCGGTATGCCGGGGCGACGAGGTGGTGCTCCTCGGCGAGCAGGGCGGCGAACGCATCGGCGCCGAGGAGTGGGCCGCCCGCCTCGACACCATCGCCTACGAGGTGGTGTGCGCCATCTCCTGGCGCGTGCCGCGCCGGTACCGGCGATCGGCGGGGACGGGTGCAGGGCATGGGTAGCATCGTGCCCGTGGCGGACCTCGACGCCATTGCCATCGACGCCAGCACCTGCACCCGCTGCGACTTGTCCGGCAGCCGCACGCAGGTCGTGTTCGGGATGGGCGACCCGGGCGCCGACCTCCTCTTCGTCGGCGAGGGGCCGGGCGCCGACGAGGACGCCGTCGGCCTGCCCTTCGTCGGTCGCTCCGGCAAGCTCCTCGACCGCTTGATCGGCGAGGAGATGGGTCGGAGCCGGGCAGACTGCTACATCGCCAACGTCGTGAAGTGCCGCCCTCCCGACAACCGCAATCCCCGTCCCGACGAGATGGCGGCCTGCCGGCCGTGGCTCGAGCTCCAGCTCGACCACGTCGAGCCGCGGGTGGTGGTGACGCTCGGCAACGTGGCCACCCGGGCGTTGCTGGGCAGCACCGAGGGCATCACCCGGTTGCGGGGCCGGACCTACCCCTGGCGGGGCGGCGTCCTGGTGCCCACCTACCATCCCGCCGCGGTCCTGCGGGGCAATCCCGAGGCCATGGCCGGCATGCGGGCCGACCTGGTACGGGCCGCCCTCGCGCTCTCCGGCGCTCAACCGGAGCCGACCGGATGACGCTGGCCGCCGAGACCACCGGGGTCAGCCAGACCCGGGCCCTGGCCGCATCCGTGGCCGAGGTGTCCCGCTCCGGCGACGTCGTGTTGCTGGTGGGCGAGCTGGGCGCCGGCAAGACCGCCTTCGCCCAGGGGTTCGCCGCCGGGCTCGGGGTAACCGAGCCGGTCACCAGCCCCACCTTCACCCTGGTCCGCACCTACACCGGCCGTGTCCGGCTCCACCACGTCGACGTCTACCGGCTGGAGAACCTCCAGGAGGCGCTTGACCTGGGCCTGGCCGAGATGGTCGACGAGGACGCCGTCACCCTGGTCGAGTGGGGCGACGCGGTGGCACCGGCGCTGCCCCTCGACTTCCTCGAGGTGAGCCTGGCCTACGGCGCCGACGACGACCGGCGCACGGTGGCCTTGCGGGTCGTGGGCCGGCGCTGGTCGGCGAGGGCGGAGCTCCTGGCCAAGGCGCTGTCCGAGTGGGCGGTGGCCTGAGCCGTGCTGATCCTCGGCATCGAGACGGCCACGCCGCAGGTGGGCTGTGCCCTCGGCGCCCACGAGGGCGTGCTCGCCTCCTTCCACGCCGCCAAGGGCCGACGCCACGCCGAGACGCTCGCCCCGGCCATCGAGTTCATCTGCCGCCAGGCCCGCGTCGACCTCGACGACGTCGGCGCCGTGGCCGCCGATGTCGGCCCGGGCCTGTTCACCGGGCTGCGGGTGGGGGTGGTCACCGCCAAGGCGCTGGCCATGGCCCTGCGGGTCCCCGTCGTCGGTGTCTCCAGCCTCGACCTGCTGGCCTTCCCCGTGCGCTGGAGCCACCGTCGCATCGTCTCGGTCGTCGACGCCCGCCGGGGCGAGGTCTTCTACGGGTTCTACCGTCAGGTGCCCGGTGGCGTGCAGCGGGTGTCCGAGCACCGGGTGGCCAGCCCCGAGGAGCTGTGCTCGGAGATCCTGGCCTCGGGTGAGGACTGCCTGGCGGTGGGTGACGGTGCCCTGCGCTACGCCGACCGACTCGCCGAGCTGATCCAGGTCGAGGTGGCCGAAGCCGGGCTGGCCTATCCGTCGGCCGCCTCGCTGGTGCAGCTCGCCCACGCCCGGGCCGTGCGGGAGGACTTCGTCAACTCCTGGGAACTGGCGCCGGTGTACTTGCGCAAGGCCGACGCCGAGATCGACTGGCGCGACCGCATCCGGGTGCGGCCCGGTGCCGACCCTGAGCCGTGAGCATGATCGCCCCCCACGTCCCACCCGAGCCCCAGCCGGCCGTCGACATCGTTCCCATGCGCCGGCGCCACCTCCGGGGTGTCATGCGCATCGAGAGCCAGGTGTGCCCGCGGCCGTGGACCATGGGGCTGTTCCTGGCCGAGATCGGCAGCCGACCCGATCGCCACTACGTGGTGGCCCGGGCCGGTGGTGCGGTGATCGGCTACGCCGGGTTGATGGAGGCGGCCGGCGAGGGCCACGTGACCACCATCGCCGTCGCCCCCGACTGGCAGCGCCGCAAGATCGGGACGCGGCTGCTGCTGGCGCTGGCCGGTTGGGCCGGGGAGCACCGGTGCCGCTCGCTCACCCTGGAGGTGCGAATGGGCAACGCCGGCGCCCAGGCGCTCTACCGTCGGTTCGGGTTCGTCCCCGCCGGCGTCCGTCGCAACTACTACGTCGAGACCAAAGAGGATGCCTTGGTGATGTGGGCTCATGACATCGATGCTCCCGGCTACGTCCGGCGCCTGGAGGCCATCGCCGCCGGGCTGGCGACCAGTCCCGCCCTCGGGGATCGACCGTGACGACGGCATCCTCCACGGCGGTGCTGGCCATCGAGACCAGCTGTGACGAGACGGCGGCGGCGGTGGTCGTCGACGGCACCGACGTGCGCTCGTCGGTGGTCTCCAGCCAGGTCGACCTGCACGCCCGGTTCGGCGGGGTGGTGCCCGAGATCGCCAGCCGGGCACACGTCGAGCTGCTCCCGCCGGTGGTCGCCGAGGCCTTGGTGGAGTCGGGGCTCGACGGTGGCGACATCGACGTCGTGGCCGCCACCGTGGGCCCCGGCCTGGTCGGGTCCTTGCTGGTGGGTGTAGCCGCGGCCAAGGCGTTGGCGCTGGTCTGGGGCGTGCCCTTCGTGGGGGTGAACCACATGGAGGCCCATCTCTACGCCGCCTTTCTCGAGGAGCCGACGCTGGAGCCGCCGCTGGTGGCGCTGCTGGTCTCCGGGGGCCACACCATGCTGGTGGCCATGGAGGACCACGGCGCCTACCAGGTGCTGGGCTCCACCATCGACGACGCCGCCGGTGAGGCCTTCGACAAGGTCGCCCGCTTCCTCGGGCTCGGCTACCCCGGCGGCCCGGCCATCGACCGCGAGGCGGGCGCCGGCGATCCGCACGCCATCGACTTCCCCCGGGCGCTGGTCGACCAGGGCTTCGACTTCAGCTTCTCGGGCCTGAAGACGGCCGTGGTCAACTACGTGCGCCGCCATCCCGACGTGTCCACCCCCGACGTGTGCGCCAGCTTCCAGGAGGCAGTGGTCGACGTGCTGGTGACCAAGGCCCGCCGGGCGGCGGCGACCACGGGGGCCCGCAACCTGTGCCTGGGTGGCGGGGTGGCCGCCAACTCGCTGCTGCGCAGCCGCTTCGTCGAGGCGTGCGAGCAGGACGGGTTGCATCCCTTCGTGCCGTCGCGGTCGATGTGCACCGACAACGCCGCCATGGTGGCGGCCGCTGGCTGGTGGCGGTGGCGCTCGGACGGCCCCACGCCGCTCGACGCCGGCGCCGATCCCAACCTCCGCCTGCCCCAGGGACAGGCCACCAGCGGGCGAGAGTTGTCGCATCCCGGGCGCTGACCTATCGTTAGCACTCGATCCCTTAGAGTGCTAACAGTCCCTACGGAGGCGCACACATGAAGCTCCAGCCCCTCGACGACCGCATTGTGGTGCGGCCCGGTGAGTCCGAGGAGACCACAGCCAGCGGGCTCGTGATCCCCGACACTGCCAAGGAGAAGCCCCATCAGGGCGAGGCCCTGGCCGTCGGCCCCGGGCGACGCTCCGAGGTCACCGGTGAGGTCATCCCCCTCGGCATCAGCACGGGCGACACCGTCGTCTACAGCAAGTACGGGGGCACCGAGATCACCATCGACGGCGAAGACCTCCTGATCCTGTCCAGCCGCGACATCCTCGCCATCGTCCAGAAGTAGGGGGGCCGCACATGCCCAAGATCCTCAAGTTCAACGACAACGCCCGACGCAGCCTCGAGGCCGGGGTCGACAAGCTGGCCAACGCCGTGAAGGTGACGCTGGGGCCCAAGGGTCGCAACGTCGTCCTCGAGAAGAAGTTCGGCGCACCGACCATCACCAACGACGGCGTCTCGATCGCCAAGGAGATCGAGGTCGAGGACCCCTTCGAGAACATGGGCGTCCAGCTGGTGAAGGAAGTCGCCACCAAGACCAACGACATCGCCGGTGACGGCACCACCACCGCCACGGTCCTGGCCCAGTCCATGGTCCACGAGGGCCTGCGCAACGTGGCCGCCGGGGCCAACCCGATGGCCCTCAAGCGGGGCATCGACCTCGCCGTCACCGCGGCGCTCGGTTCCATCCAGGAGCAGGCCAAGGACATCGACGACAAGTCGGAGATCGCCCAGGTTGCCTCCATCTCCGCCGCCGACGGCGCGGTGGGGGAGGTCATCGCCGAGGCCATCGACAAGGTGGGCAAGGACGGCGTGGTCACCGTCGAGGAGTCCAACACCTTCGGCATGGAGCTCGACTTCACCGAGGGCATGCAGTTCGAGAAGGGCTACCTGTCGCCCTACTTCGTCACCGACCAGGAGCGCCAGGAAG
This sequence comes from Acidimicrobiales bacterium, assembly GCA_035942035.1. GTDB lineage: Bacteria > Actinomycetota > Acidimicrobiia > Acidimicrobiales > CADCSY01 > JAHWJR01. Next base: position 2,832 of record DASZDK010000043.1, on the reverse strand, counting down.
CGGTGCTCGAGGACGCCTACCTCCTGCTGGTCAACGGCAAGGTGAGCGCCGTCCACGACCTGGTGCCAGTGCTCGAGAAGGTCATGCAGGCCGCCAAGCCGCTGCTGATCGTGGCCGAGGACATCGAGGGCGAGGCCCTCGCCACCCTGGTCGTCAACAAGATCCGGGGCACGTTCACCTCGGTGGCAGTGAAGGCTCCCGGGTTCGGCGAGCGCCGCAGGTCCACCCTGCAGGACATCGCCATCCTCACCGGCGGGCAGGTCATCTCCGAGGAGGTCGGCCTCAAGCTGGAGAACGCCACGCTCGACCTGCTCGGCACCGCCCGCAAGGTCGTGGTGACCAAGGACGCCACCACCATCGTCGACGGCGGCGGCAGTGACGCCGACGTCAAGGGCCGGATCCACCAGCTGCGCAGGGAGATCGAGGACACCGACTCCGACTACGACCGCGAGAAGCTCCAGGAGCGCCTGGCCAAGCTGGCCGGGGGCGTGGCCGTGGTCAAGGTCGGCGCCGCCACCGAGGTGGAGCTCAAGGAGAAGAAGCACCGCATCGAGGACGCCCTGTCCGCCACCCGCGCCGCCATCGAGGAGGGCATCGTGCCCGGCGGTGGCACGGCCCTGGTCCGCGCCCGCAGCGCGGTCGCTGCCCTCGATCTCGAGGGTGACGAGGCCACCGGCGCCACCATCGTCCACAAGGCGCTGATGGCTCCGGCCCACTGGATCGCCTTCAACGCCGGTCTCGAGGGCGCGGTCATCGTGCAGCAGATCGAGCGGGAGACCGGCTCCACCGGCCTCAACGCCCTCACCGGCGAGTTCGAGGACCTGATCAAGGCCGGCGTCATCGACCCGGCCAAGGTCACCCGGGCGGCGCTGCAGAACGCGGCGTCGATCGCCGCACTGCTGCTCACCACCGAGGCGCTCATCACCGACAAGCCCGAGGACGAGCCGAACGCAGCGGCTCACGCCGCCCACGCCGGTGCTGGCATGGGTGGCATGGGTGGCATGGGTGGCATGGGCGGCGGCATGGGAGGCATGGGCTTCTAGGGGCTCCAGGGCCCCGCGGGTCAGCGGGTCCTGTCACCCAGCGGGACCCCTCCCACCCCTCGCTGGCGCTCGGGCCGGGCCCCTCCCCTGGGTGCCACCCGCTGCCCCGCTACCCCAGTTCCCTCGCTTTGCGCAACGACCGGCCCGTCGAGGGCCGGTCGTTCCGCGTTGCCAGCGACCATGTTGGGTACGGTCCTCGGCATGAGCGAGGGTGAGGATCCGAGAGAGCAGCCGGCCAACAACCTGGAGAAGGATCCGGGGGAGTGGGTCACCGGGGACGAGGCCATGACTGCGGCGCAGGCCTCGTACCTGGAGACGCTCAGCCAGGAGGCGGGCGAGGAGTTTGACCCGTCGTTGAGCAAGGCGGCGGCGTCACGGCGCATCGACGAGCTGCAGGAGCGCACCGGGCGAGGCCGGTAGGGTTGGCGCCGATGGAAACGCGCCCCCCTCCCGACCCGAGCAAGCTCCTCGCCACCTGGATGGAGTGGGAGAAGGGCGGGGAGACCCCCGGGCGGATCATCGCCAACCTCAAGACCGGGGGCATGCGCGAGCTGCTCGAGCAGCTGGTCGCCGTGCAAAAGGAGCAGCAGGCGAGCAGCTGAGCGGGCTGGCCGGCTCCTCAGGAGCCGGAGAACACCGCCACCAGCACCGGGGCGAGGACGAGGGCGGGTAGGAAGGATCCCACCCGCAGGTCCTTGATCTGCAGCAGGCGCAGGCCGATGCCGATGATCAACAGTCCTCCGGTCGCCTCCAGCTCCTCCACCATGCGCCCGCTCAGCAACGCCTCGCCGGCGATGGCCCCGAGCACGGTGAGAGTGCCCTGGACCACCAGCACCGAGAGGGCGGCGAAGCCCACACCGATCCCGTAGGCCGCGGCGAAGACGACGGCGACCACCCCGTCCAGGGCCGACTTCACCAGCAGCAGCTCGCTGTCGCCCCGGATGCCGTCCTGCAGAGACCCCACGATGGCCAGCGCCCCGACGCAGAAGGTCAGCGTGGCCAGGACGAACCCCTCTACGAACGTGGACCGTTCGCCGACGTCGCCGCCGCGGGAGCCAAGCCGGCGGAGCCGGTCCCCGAGCCCGGCCAGGCGGTCCTCGATGCCCGTCACCTCGCCGAGGAGGCCGCCGATGACCACGGCCACGACCGGGAAGGCGGCGTTGCCGGTCTCCAGGAAGCTGGCCGTGCCCACGCCGAGAGTGGCCAGGCCGATCCCGGCGAGCACCGTGGTCCGCACCGTTTCGCCGAGACGGGACCCGGCCACCAGCCCCAACGCCGTGCCGGCGAGGATGGTGACGACGTTGACCAAGGTCCCGAGGCCGCGCACGGTGCGACGGTAGACTGATCGCTTCCAGCGGGCGCGAGGCGAAGGGGCGAACTTGCCGGAGATCGAGATCGGAATCGGGAAATCGGGCCGTCAGGCCTACGGGTTCGACGACATCGCCATCGTGCCCAGCCGGCGGACCCGCGACCCCGAGGACATTGACATCTCGTGGGAGATCGACGCGTTCCGCTTCGCCCTCCCCCTCATGGGTGCGGCCATGGACGGCGTGGTGAGCCCGGCCACCGCCATCGAGATCGGGCGTCTCGGGGGGGTGGGCGTGCTCAACCTCGAGGGCCTGTGGACGCGCTACGAGGACCCGGAGCCGCTGTTCGACGAGATCGCCGCCCTGCCCAGCGAGAAGGCGACCCTGCGCATGCAGGAGCTCTACGCCGAGCCGATCAAGCCCGAGCTCATCGTGCCCCGCATCCGCCAGATCCGGGACGCCGGCGTGGTGTCGTGCGCCTC
>DASZDK010000042.1:0-42211 GCA_035942035.1 Acidimicrobiales bacterium | reverse complement strand
CAGCCGGACGATGAACTGACCAACGATGTCGCCGCCTTCGCCGACAACCTTCGGGGTCTCGCCGACGCGCTGACCGCCTTCAACAACTACCGACCGGGCGAGTTCGTCGACAAGCGGGTGGTCGAGGAGGTCGCCGAGACGCGACGAGAGCAGCAGCGTCGACAGCAGGCGACCATCGAGGAGGCACGAGCCGAGGAGGAACGATGAGCGGCAGGGGTCGCAACAACGTCCGGAAGCGGGGACAGACTTGGACCTACTACGTCTACGTGCCGAGCGGCGACGGCGAGCGCCGGCAGGTGAGCAAGGGTGGCTTCCGCACCAGGAGGGAGGCCGAGGCAGCTCGGATCGAGGTGCTCAACTCCATCAATTCCGGCGCGTTCGTCCGCCCCCACCGTGTCACCGTCCGGGCGTTCCTGGAGGACGAGTGGCTGCCCAGCCAGCGGCCGCCCACACTCGAGGAGAGCACCCACCGGTCGTACGCCCACTACATCCGACTCCACGTCGTTCCGTACATCGGCGACGTCCCGCTGCAGAACCTCACGCCGATGGACCTCAACGACCTGTACCGGCGGCTGCTGGACAGCGGCCGGCGCCCGCCGACCCCGCCGCTGCGGCAGCACCCTCCCGAGCTCGTCCGCCGGATAACGGAGCTTCGGACCGAAGGCCGGACCTGGCAGCAGGTGGCCGACGCCGTAGCGGTGGAGCTCCCACCGGGCCGCGGCCTCACCCGCCATGCCGCCGCCGCCCTCGCCCGGCGCCAGGCCGCGTCTCGGGGACCCAGGCAGCAACCACCACCAGGGCTGAAGCCGAGAACCGTGCGCTACATCCACTCGATCATCCACGCAGCACTGAAGGACGGGATGCGATGGGGGCGTGTGGCACGCAACGTTGCCGATGCCGCCAATCCTCCGCCGGTCGGCTCGGTTCGCAGTGGCCGGCCCCACGCCTGGACAGCGGACCAGCTCGGCCGGTTCCTGGACTTCGTCGCCGAGGACCGTTACCTCCCGGCATGGGTGTTCGTGGCCACCACTGGCTGCCGACGAGGGGAGTGCCTGGGCCTGAAGTGGTCGGACCTCGACCTCGACAAGGGCACCGCCGTGATCTCCCGCCAGGTGACCGCCATCGACCACGAGCTTCGGATCAAGCCGCTACCGAAGACGAAGCGGGGGCACATGGTCCTCCTCGACCGCAGCACGCTGGGCATGCTGCGCCGGTGGCGCGCCCGCCAGGCCGAGGAGAAGCTGCTGGTCGGAGCCGGCTACCGGGACGAGGACTTCGTGTTCTGCCATCCCGACGGCAGCGTGTATGACCCCGACCGGTTCAGCGGGGAGTTCCTACGCAAGCAGGCCCAGTACAACCGAACCCATCCCGACGGACCGCTCCCCCGCCTCGTGCTCCACGGTCTGCGTCACACCTGGGCGACGTTGGCACTCACCGAGGGCATCGACATCAAGATCGTGTCCGAGCGCCTCAACCACTCGAGCACGCACGTGACACGAGAGATCTACACGCACGTCACCCCGCCGATGCAGAGTGACGCCGCCGAGCGGGTAGCGGCAAGGATCTTCGGAGCGCCGTGACCACGAACGGTGGCGGACGGAACCTGCCGACCTAGCGACCAAGCGCCGGTTGCCAGCGTTGTGCTTGGACGGAAGCGGGTACGGCTCAAAGTGCTCGCCAACCTAAAAGTGCTGGTCAGGAGGGTTTCGCGGGCATGATTTGGAGCGATGTGCTAGACTTCTCGGGTTGGGTGCCATGCGGAGGCCGGTTTGTACGGGTAAACACGCACTCTAGGTGCGCTGCCTCCGCATGGCACCCAAGCCGCGGAGCGGCCTCCGCCTGAGAAGTCCGACGGCCAGCCAGGGAGAGTCCAAGGCGCCCCTGCATCGGGCCGAGGCGACAGGGTGCCGGCGAACTCGCACCTCCGACGGGTCGCATACCATTTTGCCGGTTGACGTACGTACGATGTTGGTACACACTCGGTACCAAGTAAGAGGAGGCTCAGACGTGGCAGCGCCGGTGCGAGACGAAATCGGACGTAAGAGCGGTCGGCTGGGTCTTCGCGCCAGTGAGAGCCAGAGATCGTTGCTTGTCGCTGCGAGTCAGGCGGAGGGCACAACGGTTTCGGACTTCGTGCTGCGGCACGCAACCCGTGCCGCTGAGGAAGTACTGGCTGATCGACGTGTCTTCATGCTGTCCTCGGAGGTATGGACTCGATTTACTGATGCGTTGGAAAAGCCGGCTAAGGACGTTCCCGGCCTCGACGAGCTTATGAAAACTCCTACGGTGCTCGATGAAAGTTGAGTCCCCGCTATAGCAGCGTAGAGGAGCTCAACCCACAGCACCGGGTGGATACGTTCGACTGCGGTTCGGACGCGCAAACGACCTGGCTTCGTCGGCACGCTCTTCAATCGCACTTCGGCGGAATGAGCCGCGTGTTTGTTGTCCGCCGCGCCAGCGATGATCGCGTCGTCGCATATTATGCGTTAACGACCGGCAGCGTGTTGAAGTCTGACGCGCCGAGCCGGATGAGCCAGGGCGCCGGAAACTACGACATCCCAGTTATCATTCTGGCGCGACTCGGCGTCGATCTGACCGAGCAGCGGAAGGGCCTAGGCCGAGCGCTGGTTGTCGATGCATTTCGTCGTGTGCAGGCCGTGTCCCGCGAAGTCGGAGTGCGAGCGCTGCTCGTCCATGCGGAAGACGACGACGCTCGAGCCTTTTACCTTTCTCTCGCTCAGTTCGACCACAGCCCAGTCGACGACTACCAACTGCTCTTGCTAATTAAGGATCTCCGCCGCTCGGTGACATCCGCTCCGCCTGCATCGCCCAAGGAGTAGGAATCAGGACTCAACGAGGCTACCGGAGAGTTAGAGGCTCAGCGGTAGCAAAAACTGACAGGCGCCGCCCCACATCAGGTCGCAACATACCGGTCCCGAGCGTCCCGAGCCTCTTGCCAATCCTTCTTTAGCTCGTCCAAGCTCGGGCGAACCGCTAACGTCTCAAGCGGTTGGGAGTGCCCACCCATGACGCGGCATGCCTTGTCGAAGATGTCGCTCAGCGACGTGGCGGCATCCCGGAGTCGATCAGCTCGGATCTTCACCAGCTTCGTCATTTGGACGTTCGGCTGGTAGCGCTTGGTAACGCCTTGCAGGATGTCTTCTTCGACAACGACCTCACACCAGGCCCGCATCTTGTCGTAGGCCCGCTCGATGAGCGCGGCTTGGGACTCCCCTGTCATCGTCCCGGCATCCTGGATGAGACCGTTGATCTCGGCCTTCAAACGCTTGACGGTGTCGGATCGAGGATGTGAACCGCCCGACACGACACCAACGTCGGTTTCGCTTCGGCTAACATCGAAGTAGGAGCAATCGCTCGGCGAGTTCTCGTACCGATTCAGGAGTTCGACGGCGAACCAGATGTTGTGGGTGAACACGATTACTTGGTGAGTCTTGGCCAGCTCCACCAGCCGATTGACTACGTACTCTAAGCGCTTGTAGTCCAAGCTGTTCACTGGGTCATCGAATATGAGCGGTGCGGGGCTCGTCCGCAGCGATGATTCCGCCAGGAAGTCGGCGAGCGCGATTACCTTCTGCTCACCTTCCGAAAGGACCTCGCTGAGCCGGTGGTCCGCGACCAGGACTTTGCGCCGTGCTGCCTGTCCCCGACGTCCTGGAAAGTCGAGACGGACCTTCGGAGCGCGAAGCGCCTCACACTCTCGCTCGAATTGGCGCTCGAACCCTCGGTTGAGGAACTCGTCGCTGGCGCTTTTCGCCGTCTCCGTAAGGGACCGAAGCACTCCGGAGGTCGGCCGCAGGACGGTTGTCAGGCGATCTGCCCATCGTGCTCGGTGGACGTAGGCGCGGATATCTGGCAGCAAGGTGGTAAGCGTGGCGGCCGCCTCGAATTCTGCCAGCGACGCTCGTTCAGCGGTGAACGCCTGCAGCCGCTCGGCCTCCTGCGCTTCGAGGGCGGCGACCACCCTCTGCGCCTCTGTTAGGGCTCTCGCGGCCAGCGGCCTTAGCGCGCCGAGGTGCTCCTCGATGTCGCCCCAGTCGATCGGGCGCTGTGCTGTGGAGGCATCCGCCGCCGCGGTCAACGCACCAATCGCGGCCGCCGCTGTCGCCAACAGAGGAGGCGGTGGCCCCTCGGTGGTGGACGACTTCGTTGCCAGCCGCTCTGCGAGCGGGCCCAGGGCCAGTGACCGAAGCGGCGCGGCGGCATCCCTGGCCGCACGCCGCGCTGCATCTCGCTGGCGAGCCGACGCGTTGTTCACCCATGCCCGGTAGGTCTGGATGGTCGCTGCTGCATCATCACTGAGCGCCTGCCGGCAGTAGATGCAATCGTCCCCTGGGTGGGGGTAGTCATCGCCCCCCAGACCTCGAAGGACGAGCTCGCCAGCGCTAACGAAATCCTCCCACGCTTGCGTTGGACCACCAACACCATGCCCAGCGAGAAAAGCCGCCGTGACCCGCTCGTAATCGGTGTCGGCCGCTGAGGCGTCTTGCATGGCTGACGTGTACCGACCGACATCGAATCTTTCGGCTACATCACACAGGTCCGTGAGAGCTTGGTAAAGCTGTCGATCGCCCCGGGCAAGCTCCAGCCGGGCGGCGACCGTCTCGGGGCGGAGGGCCTCAACTCGCCCTCGGCGCCGTGCGAGCTCCTCCTCGGCGTCCGGCGGCACCTGCGCCAATGCCTCAATCGCGGTCAGGTCGCTTGACGCGCCAAGGGTCTCGATTTGCTGGTACACGCGGGTTCCTCGTCGGAAGCGCGGAACGTATGGATTCGCCGTTGGCCGCGCCTCGCGGGCCGCTTCTTCCGCCCGGTCCCGGATGGAGTCAATGGCAGTGTGGATATGCGTGAACAGCGCGAGGTCCGCTGGCGTGAAGACGTACGTCAGGTCGGTGTCGACGTGGATGGACATCGCCGGCGAGTCGAAGACGCCCATACGTGTGAAGGGCGCCACGCCCTGCTCGTCGTGCCACTGATGACTACGCTCTTCGCTCCCTAACACATACCCGACCTGGGCCGACGGCATCGTGCTCGGCGCCGAGCCGTAGATGTTGCCCAGGATGGGTTCAGCAGACCGCACATCGGCAAGGCGCTTTAGGATCCTCACATAGCCGCTCTTGCCGGATGCGTTCTCTCCGAACAACACCGTCATCTTCGGGTTGAAGTCGATCGACTGCGCCGCGGCCAGGGCATTCACCCCGGCGCAGTCCCGAAGCCACTTCAGCGCAAGGCCTTGGACCTGAGAGTCGGCATCGCCCGCTCCCCCAACGTCATCCGGCGGTGGGAACGTCTCGTCCCTCAGGCCCTTCTCCGCGAGCAACCGTCGGTAGCCCTCATCCAGCGCGGTCTCGCCGAGCGACCTTCCGGTGGCGACAACCTCGCCGACCACCCACCGGATCCAGCCGTCCAGCGGCTCTGCCCAGCGGAGCACCGCCACACGGGCCGTCTCGCGAACTGGTTCGGCTTGGTTACGCAACAGCTCTGGATCGGCTGCCGGACGCCCGCTGGTCACACCACGAGAGTAGGGCCGCGCCGAGCGCCAGGTCTGCGGATTACGGCCGGCGTCGACGCCGCCATCGGGCGTCGTCGGCAAGATGTCATCGCCGGTTGGCACCAGTTGCCACGAGCGACTGATGACAAATCAATGACAAACGGCCCTTCTGGGCCGTTCAGCGGGAGCGCCGCACCACCTCTGACCAGGACTTTTACGCCGGTCAGGCTGTGTCGGAGGGGTGACTTGAACCCCCACGCCCTTGCGGGCACCAGCCCCTCAAGCTGGCGCGTCTGCCTATTCCGCCACTCCGACGTGGTCCGCCGGCGAAACCGGCATCATGGTCGATCCTAGCGCCGAGGGCATCGCTCGACGGTGGGCGACGCCCGAGCTACTGCAGGCGCAACGCCAGGATCACCGTGGTGAACGAGAACAGCACGGCGACGCCCACGGTGATGCGATCGAGGTTTCGCTCCATCACCGAGGATCCAGCCGCCGAGGCGCCCATGCCGCCCCCGAACATGTCCGAGAGGCCGCCGCCCCGGCCGCTGTGCAGGAGGACCAGGAGGATCAGCATGAGCGAAACCAGCACGTGAACCACCACGATCGTCACCGTCAGCATGCCGCCTCCTTCCCTCACCCGCAGTGCGGCCGGTCACCCTACCAGCCCGCTGCCCGTTCGCTACGTCGCGTGGCGAAACTGCACGAGGCGTGAGAAGTCGTCCGGGTCCAGTGACGCGCCTCCCACGAGGGCGCCGTCGATGTCGGGCTGGCCCATGAGCTCGCCGGCGTTGGTGGGCTTGACCGACCCGCCGTACTGGATGCGCACGCTGCCCGCCGAATCGCCGCCCTTCGAGCGGCGCACCACCTCACGGATGGTGGCGGACATGGCCTGGGCGTCCTCGGGCGTGGCCGTGCGCCCCGTGCCGATGGCCCAGATGGGCTCGTAGGCGATGACCATGCCGGCCACCTGCTCGGCGCTGACGTCGGCCAGCCCGGCTTCGACCTGGGACGACACCCGTTGCTCGGCAGTCCCGTCCTCGCGCTCCTCGAGGTGCTCCCCCACGCACATGATGGGCGTCATCCCCGCCGCCAGGATGGCCCGCACCTTGCGGTTGACCATCTCGTCGGTCTCGGCGAACAGGTCCCGGCGCTCGGAGTGCCCGGCGATGACGTAGCGGACATTGAGCTTGGCCAGCATGGGGGGGCTGATCTCGCCGGTGAAGGCGCCCTTGTCCTCCCAGTGGCAGTGCTGGGCCCCCAGGGCGACGGGGATGTCGTCGGCCTCCAGCACGGTCTGGACCGAGCGCAGATTGGTGAACGGAGGATGGATCGAGACGTCGACGGCGTCGTAGTCGTCCCTGGTCAGCTGGTACGACAGCTTCTGGACCGTCTGGATGGCCTCGAAGTGGTTGTGGTTCATCTTCCAGTTGCCGCTGATGAGCGGCTTGCGACCGTCGCTCATGACGCTCCCGTCGTCCGTTCCGCTGCTTCCCGAAGTGCTCGCAGGCCGGGGAGGTCGCCCTCCTCCAGCAGCTTCAGCGAGGCCCCACCCCCGGTGGAGAGGTGGTCGACGGCGTCGGCCAGGCCGAACGACGCCATGGCGGCGGCGCTGTCGCCTCCGCCGACCACGGTGAACCCGGGAGCCTCGGCGACCGCTTCGGCCACGGCCCGGGTGCCGGCGGCGAACCGCTCGTCCTCGAACAGCCCCATGGGCCCGTTCCACAGCACCGTGGCCGCCCCGTGCACCACGTCGGCGAACTCGGCGGCGCTCCCGGGTCCGATGTCGAGGCCCTTCCACCCCTCCTCGACGTCGAGCCCGCCCTGGCGCACGTCGTCGTCGGGCCCGAGGACCACGATGTCGGAAGGCAGGCGGATGCGGTCGCCGGCACGTTCGAGCAATCCGCGGCAGGCGTCGACCTGGTCGGCCTCCAGGAGGGAATCACCGGTGGTGCGGCCCTGGGCGGCCAGGAAGGTGAAGCACATCCCCCCACCGACGATCAGCGAGTCGACGACGTCGAGCAGGGCCTCGATCACCCCCAGCTTGTCGCTCACCTTGGCGCCACCCAGAACGGCGACGAATGGCCGCTCGGGCGCCTCCCGCACCGTGGACAGCACGTCGACCTCGCGGGCCAGCAGGCGGCCGGCGGCGCTGGGCAGGGTGCGCGGCGGGCCGACGATGGACGCGTGGGCCCGGTGGGCGGCGCCGAAGGCGTCGTTGACGTAGGCGTCCTGGCCCTCGACCAGGCGCTCGACGAACGCCGGGTCGTCGTCGCTCTCCCCCGGGTCGAACCGGAGGTTCTCCATCAGATCCACGCCGGGAGCCAGCTCGGCCAGACAGGCCCGCACCGGCTCCATGGAGAACTCCGGATCGGGCTCGCCCTTGGGCCGGCCGAGGTGGCTGCAGGCGGTGACCTGCGCCCCCGCCTCCTGGAGCCAGTGCAGCGTGGGCAGGGCGTAGCGGATGCGCATGTCGTCGGTGATGCGGCCATCGGCCACGGGGACGTTGAAGTCGGCCCTCACCAGGACCCGCTTGCCCTCCAGGTCGGGCAGGTCCTCCAGTTGCGGTAGGCGCACGAGGGCGCCTACTTGTTGGCAGCGCCGACGATGAGGGCGAGGTCGACCAAGCGGTTCGAGTAGCCCCACTCGTTGTCGTACCAGCCCTGGACCTTGGCCAGGTTGCCCATGGTCATGGTCAGCTCGGAGTCGAAGGTGCACGACGCCGGCGAACCCACGACGTCGGAGGAGACGATCGGGTCCTCGGTGTAGACCAACACCTTGGAGAGGGGGCCGTCGGAGGCGGCGGTGCGGAAGGCCTCGTTGACGTCGTCGACGCTGGCCTCGTTGGCGAGCACGGCGGTGAAGTCGGTGATGGAGCCGCACTGCACAGGGACCCGCAGGGCGGTGCCGTCGAGCTTGCCCTCCATGGTTTCGAGGACCAGGCTCGTGGCCCGGGCGGCGCCGGTGGAGCTGGGCACCACGTTGACCGCCGAGGCCCGGGCCCGGCGCAGGTCCTTGTGGGCCAGGTCGAGCAGGTTCTGGTCGTTGGTGTAGGCGTGGACCGTGGTCATGAGGCCACGCTCGATGCCGAAGGCGTCGTCGAGAACCTTCACCATGGGGACGAAGCAGTTGGTGGTGCACGAGGCGTTCGACACGACCTTGTGGGTGTCGGGGTCGAAGGTGTCGTCGTTGACGCCGACGCAGAACGTGGCGTCGACGTTGGTGGCGGGGGCGGAGATGATCACCCGGGGGGCACCGCCGTCGATGTGCGCCCCCGCCGACTCCCCGTCGGTGAAGATGCCGGTCGACTCGACCACCACGTCGACGCCGAGGTCGCCCCACGGCAGGGCCTTCGGGTCGCGCTCGGAGAAGACCTTGAACGACCTGTCGCCCACGCTGATGCCGTCGCTGGTGGTCTTGACCTCGGCACCGATGCGGCCGTGGGTGGAGTCGTACTTCAACAAATGGGCATTGGTCTCGGGCGGAACGAGGTCGTTGACACCCACCACTTCGAGGTCGGCGCCCGAGTCGAGCGCCGCCCGGAGGAAGTTGCGGCCGATGCGGCCGAAGCCGTTGATACCCACCCGTACGGTCATGTGTCCCCTCGCTTCCCTGCGGGCGGACGCCCGGAGCGCCCGCGTCCTATGGCCCGACCGTACCCGGTACCCGCCTCACCGTGCCGAGCCACCCCATCCGAGCAGCTCCGACAGCGCCACCGCCAGCCGGACGGGATCGTGGCTCAGCCCGGAGTCGCCGGCCACCTCCCGCTCGACCACGGGAACCGCCGGCCGGCCCAGCGGGAGCACGTCGGGCTGGCACAGCACCACGTCGGGGTGCACGCCGTGGGCCTCCAGGGCACGGACGTGGGCGGCGACGTCGAACCCCTCGGTCTCCGGCACCTGGGGCCTCAGGTTGCACACGTACACCTTGGTGGCGGTGGCGCAGGCGAGGGCGGCGCGGATGCCGGGGACGATGGCGGCCGCCAGCACGCTGGTGAACAACGACCCCGGCCCGAGCACCACCTGGTCGGCGGTGGCGATGGCCTCCAGGGCGGCGCCCGGAGCGGGCACATCGGGCGGGACCAGGGACACCGCCGAGATGCTGCCGGCGGTCGACACGTTGACCTGACCCTCGACCTCCCGACCGTCGGCGTCGGCGGTGAGCACGACTGGGACGGTGGTGGCGGGCAGCACCCGGCCCACGCAACCCACCAGCCGGCCGGCCTCGTCGAGGGCGGCGGCGAAGTCACCGGTGGCGCTGGCCAGGCCGGCGATGACCACGTTGCCCACGGCGTGGCCCTCCAGCTCGCCACCGGAGAAGCGGTGCTCGAAGTAGCTCGTCCACGCCGACCGGGGGTCGCCCAGGGCAACCAGGCAGCGGCGCAGGTCGCCGGGCGCGGGGATGCCCAGCGCCTGGCGCAACCGCCCACTGGAGCCCCCGTCGTCGGCCACCGAGACCACCGCGGTGACGGTGCCGGCGTAGCGCCGGGTCGCCGCCAGGGTGGCGGCCAGCCCGTGGCCTCCGCCCAGGGCCACGACACGGGCGGCCCCGGTGCGGCGCTCGTCGCTCAACGGCCGACGTCGCGGTGCACCAAGTTGGCCTCGAAGCCACGTCGGCGAAGGAGCTTGGCCACCTCCGCGGAGATCACCACCGAGCGGTGCCGCCCGCCGGTGCAGCCGAGCGCCAGGGTGAGGTAGGACTTGCCCTCCTGCACGTAGGAGGGCAGGAGCAGGTCGAGCAGGGCGTCGAGGCGGTGGAGGAACTCGGTCGTCTGCGGGAAGCGCATCACGTAGTCGCGCACCTCGGGGTCCTCCCCGGTCTGGGGCCGGAGCTCCTCGACCCAGTGGGGGTTGGGCAGGAACCGGCAGTCGACCACCAGGTCGGCGTCGAGGGGCAAGCCGTGCTTGTAGCCGAACGACAACACCGTGGTCTGCATGCCGGCGCCCGGCGAGTCGGAACCGAACAGGGCGATGATGCGGTCGCGGAGCTGGTGGACGTTGAGGTCGGTGGTGTCGACCACCACGTCGGCCTCGGCCTTGACCGGCTCGAGGCTGGCCCGCTCCCGCTCGATGGTCTCGATGATGCCCTCGCCCTCACCGAGGGGATGGCGCCGGCGGGTGTCGGTGAACCGCCGCACCAGGACCTTGTCGGAGGCATCGAGGAACAGCACCCGCACCCGGGCGTTGCTGGCTCGCAGGCCGGCCAGGCTGGTCGTCAGCTCCTCCAGCCCGGCCCGGGGGCCGATCACCAGCGCCACCCGCTCGATGCTGGTGCCGGGCGCCTGGGCCAGCTCGGCCACCTTGTCGATCAGCGAGGGCGGCAGGTTGTCGATGACGAACCAGCCAAGGTCCTCGAGGGCGTTGGCCGCCTGCGTGCGCCCCGCACCGGAGAGCCCGGTGATGACCACGAACTCGCTCATCGAGAAGGCCGCCGGCGGGGAGAGGGCATCGGTCCCAGGCTACCGATCGCCCGCGACCGCCTCTTTCTCGGCGAGGAGGAACAGCAGCCGCGGGATGGTGGCCGCTGCCGGGTACTCAGGGGCCCGGGCAAGGAACCCCGCCGGCGCGACGGGCTCCTCCATCCGGCGGATCAGCAGCCCGGCCCCGGCCATGGCGTTGACGTAGCGGGACAGAGGACGGTGGATGAAGGGGATGAACACGCCCTTCTCCACCTCCTCGACGCTGGAGTCCTCGACCAGGTAGGCGCCCACCCGCCAGTACTGCTCGGGCGGGTCGAGGACGTGGTCGTCGATCCAGCCACTGCCGGGCGCCTGCAGCAGGGGGTGGTTGAGGAACAGCAGGAACCGGCCGCCCGGCCGCAGCACCCGGCTGATCTCGGCGATGGCGGCGTCGGCCTCGGTCACGTGCTCGAACACCAGGCAGGCCACGGCGGCGTCGAACGACGCCGGGGCCAGGGGGAGCCGGGCGGCGTCGGCCCGCACGTAGCCGGGACCGCCCCGGCGGGAGCGGGCGACGTCGAGCTGGGCCACGGTGGGGTCCACGCCCACCACCCGGCGGGCGCCGGCCGCCGCCGCCAGCCGGGCCACCTGCCCCTCACCGGTGCCGACGTCGACCACCTCGGTGGCGCCGGCCAGGTGGCGTGCCGCCAGGGGAAGGATCTGCTCGACGTACTCGGGGTCGGCTCCTTCGGTGAAGCCGTCCTGCCACCAGCCGGCGGACGCCTCCCAGAGGTCGCCGTTGCTCGCCGGGCCCACCCGCTCAGCCGCCCGCGGTGTGGATCTTGTCCCACACCGCCTGGGCCACCCGGTCGGGCAGCCAGGGCAACGCCTGGAGCTCCTCGAGCGATGCCCGCTTGACCGCGGCCACCCCGCCCAGCTCGGCCCGCAACCGCTTCTGGCGCACCGGCCCGAGCCCGGGGATGCCGTCGAGCACGCTGGTGGTCATCCGCTTCTCTCGCAGCAGGCGGTGGTAGCCGACGGCGAAGCGATGGGCCTCGTCGCGCAGTCGCTGGAGCAGGTAGAGCCCCTCCGAACCCCTGGGGACACAGACCGGGTCGGCAGAGCCGGGCACGTAGACCTCCTCGAACCGCTTGGCCAGGGCGGCCACGGGGATCTCGTCGTCGAGGCCGAGCTCCTCCACCACCTCGCGGGCCACGGCGAGCTGGCCCTTGCCCCCGTCGACCACCAGCAGCTGGGGCGGGTAGGAGAAGCGCCCCTCGCGCTCGGGCGCCGGCTGGGACCGCTCGCGGAGGTAGGCGGTCAGGCGCCGGGTGAGCACCTCGCGCATGGCGGCGAAGTCGTCGTTGCCGGGCACGTCGCGCACCTTGAACCGGCGGTAGTCGCTCTTCTTGGGCAGGCCGTCCTCCATGACCACCATGGAGCCCACGTAGTCCGTGCCCTGGATGTGGCTCATGTCGTAGCACTCGATGCGCAGCGGCGCCTCCGGCAGGCCGAGGGCGTCCTGGAGCTCGCGCAGCGCCCGCGCCCGGCTGTTGTGATCGGACGCCCGGCGCAGGCGGTGGCGGTTGAACTCCTCCCGGGCGTTGCGGGTCACCGTCTCCTGGAGGCCGCGCTTGTCGCCCCGCTGGGGGACGCGAACCGTCACCCGGCTCCCGCGCAGCTCCCCCAGCCACGCCTGGTAGAGCTGCGGGTCATCGGGCTCCTCGGGCACCAGCACCTGGCGCGGCACGCCCAGCGTGGGCTCGGCGTAGAGGCCCTCGAGGATGCGCCCCACCAGCTCACCGGGGCTCACGTCCTCGACCTTGTCGACGATGAAGCCCCGCCGGCCCACCACCCGGCCCTTGCGCACGAAGAACACCTGCACCGAGGCCTCGAGCTCGTCGTCGGCCATGCCCACCACGTCGAAGTCCTCCGAGCGCTCGGCCACCATCTGCTGCTTCTCGATGGCCTTGCGCACGCTGGCCAGGCGGTCCCGCAGACGAGCGGCCCGCTCGAACTCGAGGCTCTCGGCTGCTGCCGCCATCTCCGACTCCAGCGCCTTGATCACCGGCTCGGTGGTGCCGTCGAGGAAGGCCACCAGGTCGTCGACGAGACGCTGGTACTCGTCGGGCTTCACTTCGCCCACGCAGGGGCCGGCGCACTTCTCGATGTGGTACAGCAGGCACGGGCGCCCCAGGCGCCGGTGGCGCTCCAGCTTGTTGTCCGAGCAGGTCCGGACCGGGAAGGTGCGCAGCAGCAGGTCGAGCGTCTCCCGGATGGCGTAGGCATGGGCATAGGGACCGAAGTAGCGCGTGCCTTTGTGCTTCTTGCCCCGCATGACCCGGGCCCGCGGCCACTCGTCGCCGAGGGTCAGGGCGAGGAAGGGGTAGCTCTTGTCGTCGCGGAGGCGGATGTTGAAGCGGGGCTGGTGCGACTTGATGAGGCCGTACTCGAGCATGAGCGCCTCGACCTCGTTGCGCACCTCGATCCACTCCACCGTCGCCGCCGCCTCCACCATCTGAGCGGTGCGGGGCGGCAGGTGACGGGGATCGCCGAAGTAGCTGTTGAGCCGGGCCCGCAGCGACTTGGCCTTGCCCACGTAGACCACGCGCCCGGAGGCGTCCTTGAACTGGTAGGAGCCGGGCGTGTCGGGGATGCTGCCTGCCGGCGGGCGCTGGACCACGGGCCCATTCTCGCCGCCGCCGGCGCCATTGGCGCATCCCCCGTGCGGTGGGACGCCGGCGGCGTAGACTGACAGGACCGCCGTCCTGGTACGCGGCGACATATCCGCTCCGAGGGCGACATCCCCGTGCAGGGCGACCAGGCTGTCCGCACCGCCCGCCAATCGGAGCGCTCGGCCCCTGGGAGGGCTCTCCATGCTCCGGATGCAACCACCGATCCCCGCCCGCTACCTCGACGCCACGCCCGAGGAGCTGGCCTCGTGGATTGCCGCCGCCAAGTCCGCCCTCGGCGACCGGCTCTTCGTCCTCGGGCACCACTACCAGCGCGACGAGGTGATGCGGTGGGCCGACGCCCGGGGTGACTCCTTCCGGCTCTCCCAGCTCGCCGCCGACAACCCCACCGCCGACTACATCGTGTTCTGCGGCGTCCACTTCATGGCCGAGTCGGCCGACATCCTCACCGCTGCCCACCAGCAGGTGCTTCTGCCCGACCTCAACGCCGGCTGCTCCATGGCCGACATGGCCGACCTCGACTCGGTGGAGGAGGCGTGGGAGGCCCTGGAGGACGTCATCGACATCGAGCGGGTGGTGCCGGTGACCTACATGAACTCCGCGGCCGCCCTCAAGGCCTTCGTGGGCCGGGCCGGCGGCGCGGTGTGCACGTCGACCAACGCCCGGGCGGTGCTCGAATGGGCGATGGGCAGGGGCGACAAGCTGCTGTTCTTCCCCGACCAGCACCTGGGCCGCAACACGGCGCTGGCCATGGGTTACCGCCACACCGACCTGGCGGTGTGGGATCCCCGGCGCCAGCTCGGCGGCCTGAGCGAGGCCGAGTGCAAGGAGGCCTCCTTCCTGCTGTGGAAGGGCCACTGCTCGGTGCACCAGCGCTTCACCCCGGCGCAGGTCGAGGCCTTCCGGTCGGCCCACCCCGGAGGCATCGTCATCGCCCATCCCGAGGCGCCCTACCAGGTGTGCGAGGCTGCCGACTCGGTTGGTTCCACCGACTTCATCATCAAGGCGGTGGCCGGCGCCGCGCCCGGTTCGGTCATCGCCGTGGCCACCGAGATCCACCTGGTCCAGCGCCTGGCCGCCGAGCACCCCGACCGCACCGTGGTCTCGCTCGACCCCGTCGTCTGCCCGTGCTCGACCATGTTCCGCATCGACGCCGCCCACCTGGCGTGGGTGCTCGAGCACCTGGTCGAGGGCCGGGTGGTGAACCGCATCGCCGTCGATCCCGAGACGGCCAGCTGGGCCAAGGTGGCGCTGGAGCGCATGCTCTCCATCACCTGACGACTGCCGGGCCGGCGAGGCCGGCGCCCGACTACAGGCCGAGGATGGGCGCCAGGAACCGGCCGGTATGGCTCTCCGGCGTCTTGGCCACCAGCTCGGGCGGGCCCTCGACCACCACCTGACCACCGCCCTCCCCGCCCTCAGGGCCGAGGTCGACGATCCAGTCAGCCGTCTTGACCACGTCGAGGTTGTGCTCGATCACCAGCACGGTGTTGCCCTGGTCGACCAGGCGCCCGAGCACGGCCAGGAGCTTGCGGATGTCGTCGAAGTGCAGGCCGGTGGTGGGCTCGTCGAGCACGTAGATGGTGTGGCCGGTGGAGCGCTTGGCCAGCTCGGTGGCCAGCTTGACCCGCTGGGCCTCGCCTCCGGAGAGGGTGGGCGCCGGCTGGCCCAAGCGCACATAGCCCAGGCCCACGTCGACGATGGTGGCGAGGTAGCGGGCGATGGCAGGCTGGTTGGCGAAGAACTCCAGGGCCTCGGCACAGGAGAGGTCGAGGACCTCGGCGATGTTCTTGCCCTTGAACACCACCTCGAGCGTGTCCCGGTTGTAGCGGGCGCCCTTGCACACCTCACAGGGCACGTAGACGTCGGGCAGGAAGTGCATCTCGATCTTGATGGTCCCGTCGCCGGCGCAGGCCTCGCAGCGGCCGCCCTTGACGTTGAACGAGAACCGGCCCGGCTTGTAGCCCCGGACCTTGGCCTCAGTGGTGGTGGCGAAGAGCGTGCGGATGCGGTCGAACACGCCGGTGTAGGTGGCGGGGTTGGACCGCGGCGTGCGCCCGATGGGTGACTGGTCGATGGCGATGACCTTGTCGATCGACGCCGCCCCCTCGATCGAGCGGTGCCGGCCGGGCGCGGTGCGGGACCGGTAGACCTGCTGCATCAGCGCCCGCAGCAGGATGTCGTTCACCAGCGTCGACTTTCCCGAGCCGGAGACCCCGGTGACGGCCACGAAGCAACCGAGGGGAAGCTCGACGTCGACGTCCTTGAGGTTGTGCTCCCGGGCGCCCCGTATCACGATCCACTCGTCGCCCGGCTTGCGGCGCATCTCGGGCACCGGCACCGAACGGCGCCCGGCCAGGTAGTCACCGGTGATCGACCGGGCGCAGTCGACCAGGCCCGGCACCGGTCCCGAGTACACCACCTCGCCGCCGTGCTCGCCGGCGCCGGGCCCGATGTCGACCACGTGGTCGGCCACCCGGATGGTATCCTCGTCGTGCTCCACGACCATCACCGTGTTGCCCAGGTCGCGCAGGCGCACCAGCGTGTCGATGAGCTTGTGGTTGTCCCGCTGGTGGAGCCCGATCGAGGGCTCGTCGAGCACGTACAGCACCCCGACCAGGGCGGAGCCGATCTGGGAGGCGAGGCGAATGCGCTGGGCCTCACCGCCGGCGAGGGTGCCGGCCGAGCGGTGCAGGTTGAGGTAGCCGAGGCCCACGTCGAGCAGGAAGCCCATCCGGGCGTTGACCTCCTTGACCACCCGCTCGGCGATGAGTCGGTCCCGGTCGGACAGCTCCAGGCCCCGCAGGGCGGCGGCGGCGTCGGCGATGGAGAGCGAGCACAACTCGTGGAGGTTGCGACCGTCGACGGTGACCGCCAGCGACTCCGGGCGCAGCCGGGAGCCGCCGCACTCGGGACAGGCCACCTCGCGCATGTACGACTCGACCTGACCGCGGGTCCAGTCGGACTCGGCGTCGCCGTGGCGCCGCTGCAGCCACGGGAGCACGCCCTCGAACGGTGTGTTGTACGAGCGCTTGCGCCCGTAGCGGTTCTTGTACTCGACGTGGACCTTCTTGGTGCCGGAGCCGCGGAGCACCACCCGCTGCTGGGCCCGGGTCAGCTCCCGCCATGGTGTGGCCAGCCCGAAGCCGTAGGCGTCGGCCACGGCTGCCAGCACGCGGGCGAAGTACTGGGTCCGGGCGGTGGCGAAGGGGGCGACCGCCCCCTCGGCCAGCGAGAGCTCCGGGTTGGGCACCACCAGCTCGGCGTCGACCTCGTAGCGCGTGCCCAGGCCGTCGCAGTGGGAGCAGGCGCCGTAGGGCGAGTTGAACGAGAAGTTGCGGGGCGCCAGCTCGTCGAACGACAGGCCGCAGGCCGGGCAGGCGAGGTGCTGGCTGAAGGTGAGCAGCTGGGGCTCGCCGGCCTCGCCGACGCCGGCGACCAGCTCCACCTCGGCCACCCCCTCGGCCAGGCGCAGCGCCGTCTCCAGGGAGTCGGTCAGCCGGCGCTCGATCCCGTCCCGCCGCACCAGGCGGTCGACCACCACCTCGATGGTGTGCTGCTCGTAGCGCTCGAGGCGGATGGCCTCGGACAGCTCCCGCACCTCACCGTCGATGCGCGCCCGTGTGAAGCCCTCGGACGCCAGGTCGGACAGCAGGCCTTCGTACTCGCCCTTGCGGCCCCGCACGATGGGCGCCAGCACCTGGAAGCGGGTGCCGTCGGGCAGCTCCAGGACCCGGTCGACGATCTGCTGGGGGGTCTGGCGGGAGATGACCTGGCCGCATTGGGGGCAGTGGGGCACGCCGATGCGGGCGTAGAGCAGCCGCAGGTAGTCGTAGATCTCCGTGATGGTGCCGACGGTCGACCGGGGGTTGCGCCCCGCCGACTTCTGGTCGATGGAGATGGCCGGCGACAGCCCCTCGATGAAGTCGACGTCGGGCTTGTCCATCTGCCCGAGGAACTGGCGGGCGTACGACGACAACGACTCGACGTAACGCCGCTGACCCTCGGCGTAGATGGTGTCGAAGGCGAGCGACGACTTGCCGGAGCCCGACAGGCCGGTGAGCACGATGAGCCGGTCGCGGGGCAGATCCACGGACACGTCACGCAGGTTGTGCTCACGGGCCCCCCGCACGCGCAGCGTGTCAGCCACCGGGAGAGCCTACCGGCTCGGCTTCGGACGATCCCGGTTCTGGGCCGGGAGCCTCCTGGCCCGGCTCAGCCGTGCTCGGCCACCTCGGCGCCGAGTAGACCGGTCGTGTGGGCCAGCTCGACACACCAGGACCACAACACGGCGATGGCCGACATATCGCCACTCGGCGAGCTCCGGGCCGGGCACCCCAGCGTGGTGTAGGTGGGAGGCGTATCGGCCACGCCGAGCTCGTCGTCGGCCAGATCGACCCTCCATGGCACGCCGTCGTTGCGCACCACCACGAACCGCTCCGGGTCCATCCACCCCAGCCGTGCCGCACGGGCCTGGAGGTGCTGGTAGGCGCCCACCACCTGGGCGACGTTGACCCCGGCCAGGCGCAGCGTGGGGCGCAGGCTCCGGTCCAGCACGGCGGCGCGCTCGCCGGCCGGCAACTCGGCCAGGAGGGCGTCCATGACCTCGACCAGCTGCACGCACACCCCGGTGCCGAAGTGGAGCCCGCCGTACAAGAAGCTGGGCGTGTCCCGCATGCGCTCCTTGACGCTCGGCTCGGCGTGGGCCCGGAACAGCGCCAGCAGCTCCTCCAGGCGCCGGGGAAGCCAGGCGTGCTCGGGCTGGCGCAGCTCCTCCAGCCGGCGGTGCAGGTGGAACACCGTGGTGTCGACGTAGGCCATGCCCAGGGCCTTGAAGCTGTCGACGGCGCCGGCGGGGACCGGGTCGGGGTGGGCCACCACCATCCTGGTCTGGGAGTGCATCGAGCGCACCAGCCCGTAGGGCGGGTAGGACGGGCGCTCCCGCCGGGCCCGGTGCACCACCTCGTCGGCCACCACCGAGCACAACGCGTAGAGCTCGACCCGCAGCTCGTCGAGGAGCTCCTGGCGGCGGTCCGCCGACTTGCGGGCCAGCTGCTCGGCCCGTGGCAGCGGGGTGATGGCCTCGGGACCGCTGCGGCGCAGCTCCCGGGCGCGGGCCGCGACCCGGGGTACGGGCGCCTCGGCGCTCATGCCGCCGTCATCCGACCTCGCGGCGTTCCCGACGCAGGTCGGCGATCTCGTCGCGCAACCGGGCGGCGTACTCGAAGCGCAGGTCACCGGCGGCCTCGCGCATCTCCTCCTCGAGCGTGGAGATGAGCCGGGCCAGCTCGTCGGAGGGGAGCTCGGCCAGGTCCTCCACCGCCCGGTCGCGGGCGCGCGATCGGCGGTCGGCACCGGGCACCGGCGCCGTGGCCGCCGGCCGCAGGTGGGCCAGGATGTCGCTGACCGCCTTGCGGATGGTCTGCGGGTCGATCCCGTGCTCGGCGTTGTAGGCGTGCTGGAGCTGGCGGCGGCGCTGGGTCTCGGAGATGGCCCGGCGCATGGAGTCGGTCACGTGGTCGGCGTACATGACGACCTGGCCGTCGACGTTGCGGGCGGCGCGACCCATGGTCTGGATCAGCGACGTCTCGCTGCGCAGGAACCCCTCCTTGTCAGCGTCGAGGATGGCCACGAGCGACACCTCGGGCAGGTCCAGGCCCTCCCGCAGCAGGTTGATGCCCACCAGCACGTCGAACTCACCCAGGCGCAGCGCCCGCAGGATCTCGATCCGCTCGATGGTGTCGATGTTGGAGTGCAGGTAGCGGACCCGCAGCCCCTGCTCGAGCAGGTAGTCGGTGAGATCCTCGGCCATCTTCTTGGTGAGGGTGGTCACCAGCGTGCGCTGCCCGGCCTGGGTGCACCGCCCGATCTGCTGCATGAGGTCGTCGATCTGGCCCTTCGTCGGCCGCACCACCACCTCCGGGTCGATCAGCCCGGTGGGGCGCACGATCTGCTCGACGATCTGGTGCGAGTGCGATAGCTCCCACGGCCCCGGTGTGGCCGACAGGAAGACGACCTGGCCCACCCGCTCCAGGAACTCCTCGAAGCGCAGCGGCCGGTTGTCGGCCGCCGAGGGGAGGCGGAACCCGTGCTCGATCAGGGTCTGCTTGCGAGAGCGGTCGCCCTCGTACTGCCCGTGGAGCTGGGGAACGGCGACGTGGCTCTCGTCGAGGACGACGAGGAAGTCGTCGGGGAAGAAGTCCAGCAGGGTGGACGGGGCCTGGCCCGGGCTCCGGCCGTCGATGGGAGCCGAGTAGTTCTCGATCCCGTTGCACACCCCCACCTCGGCCAGCATCTCCAGGTCGTAGTTGGTGCGCATACGTAGCCGCTGCGCCTCCAGCAGCTTGCCGTGCGACTCGAACCAGGCCAGCCGGTCGGCCAGCTCGGCTTCGATGCGAGCCAGGGCCGCCTTCATCCGGTCCTCCCCGGCGACGTAGTGCGTGGCCGGGAAGACCACCAGCTCGTCGAGCTCGGCCAGGCGCTCGCCGGTGAGCAGGTCGACCTGGGTGATGCGCTCCACCTCGTCGCCGAACAGCTCGATGCGCACGCCGGTCTCCTCGTAGGCCGGGTGTACCTCGATGGTGTCGCCGCGGACCCGGAAGGTCCCCCGGGTGAGGGCCACGTCGTTGCGGTCGTACTGCATGTCGACCAGGCGCGAGAGGATGGCCCGCTGGTCGTGCTCCTCGCCGGGGCGCACCACCAGCAGCTGGCGGCGGTACTCCTCGGGCGAGCCCAGGCCGTAGATGCACGACACGGAGGCGACCACGATGACGTCTCGCCGGGTGAGCAGCGCCGAGGTGGCCGAGTGGCGCAGCCGGTCGATCTCGTCGTTGATCGAGCTGTCCTTCTCGATGTAGGTGTCGCTGGAGGGGACGTAGGCCTCGGGCTGGTAGTAGTCGTAGTAGGACACGAAGTACTCCACCCGGTTGTGGGGGAAGAACTCCCGGAACTCGTTGGCCAGCTGGGCGGCCAGCGACTTGTTCGGGGCGATCACCAGCGTGGGCCGCTGGGCCCGCTCGATGGTCCACGCCATGGTGGCGCTCTTTCCGCTCCCGGTGATGCCCAGCAGCGTCTGGAAGCGGTTCCCCCGGCCCAGACCGGTGGCGAGGGCCTCGACGGCCGCCGGCTGGTCGCCCGCCGGCCCGAACTCGGACACGACCTGGAACGGCGGCACCCTGCGGATGCTACCGAGCGCCGGCCGTCGCGGCTGCGCTCGCCCGGCCCCGGTTCAGGCGTCGGGCAGGGTCTGGATCCACGCCCACACCCGGTCGATCTGGGGATCCAGCGCCTCGGGCGGGCCGGCGTTGTCGACGACCACATCGGCCCGGGCCAGGCGCTCGTCCCGGCTGGCCTGGCGGGCGATGCGGGCCCGGACGTCGGCCTCGGCCAGGCCCCGGTGCGCCACCAGCCGGCGCACCGCGGTGTCGATCGGGCAGTCGACCACCACCACGCCGGCGACGGGGTAGTCGGTCGCCTCCACCAGGAGGGGCACGTCGAGCACCAGCACCTCGTTGGTGCCAGCAGCGGCGGCCACCCGGGCGCCCATGGCCGCGGCCACCTCGGGGTGGACGAGGCGCTCCAGGTCGACCAGCGCGGCACGGTCCTCGAAGACCACCGCGGCGAGCGCCCCCCGGTCGAGGCTGCCGTCGGGTGCCACCACCTCGTCGCCGAAGCGCTCGACGATGGCCTCGTAGACGGACTGGCCCGGGCGCTGAAGCGCACGGGTGATGCGGTCGGCGTCGAGCACCGTCGCCCCCCGCTCGGCGAGGAGCCCGGCCACCGTGGACTTGCCGCAGCCCATCCCCCCGGTCAGGCCGATCGCCCTCACCGCCGGGACCGTAGCGGGCAGGCGATGCCGACACCGCGCTTCAGCTTAGGCGTCGACCTGCCGATGACCAGGGGGACACAAGAGCGCCCCAGCTTAGGAAGCGACTCCACCGTGCCCACCTTCTTCGAGGTCTTCGCCTATCTCCGCTGCCGGCTCGCCCGTGACGAGCAGGGCGTCGCCCTGGTCGAGTACGTCTTGGTCGTGGGCCTCATCGGAGTGGCCTCGATCGTGGTGCTCGACCTCATCGGTGACGCCATCGCCGCCACCTTGTCGGAGGCGTCGGCCAGGGTCAGCGCCCCGGCCGGGGCCGGGGGCGCCCCGTAGCCCACTCGACGTCGCCGGGAGGCGGCGGCTCCCCCCGCCGACCCCTCGTGCCCGGCCTCAACCGGCGGGAGGCTGCTGCTCCTGGTCGTCAACGGCCGGCTCGGCGCTCGCCTCGGCCGGCGTCTCCGCCGGCGCCTCAGTCGCCCCGTCCCCCGTGGCGGCGGGCGCCTCCGCCGGTGCCTCCCCGGGAGCCTCTCCGCCTGCGGCGGCCGCCGCCTCTCCGGCGCCCTCGGCGGTGGCGGCGTCCCCGTACTCGGCGTAGTACTCGGCCCACGCCTCCTCGGCACTGACGTTCTCGGTCGGGCCCACGTAGTTGCCGGCCTCGTCGTAGGCGTGCTCGCCGAAGTGCTGCTGGTACTCGGCGGCGACCACGCCGCCCTCGGCGGCCTGCTTGATCGACAGGCTGATGCGCCGCCGCTGGAGGTCGAGGTCGATAATCTTGACCCACAGCTCCTCGCCCGGGGTGACCACCTGCTCGGGCAGGTCGACGTGCTGCTCGCTCATCTCGGAGATGTGCACCAGTCCCTCGATGCCCTCGCCCACCTGCACAAAGGCGCCGAAGGGGACGAGCTTGGTGACCCGGCCGTAGACGAGCTCGCCCACCCGGTGGTTGCCGGCGAACTCCTGCCACGGGTCCTGCTGGGTGGCCTTGAGCGAGAGGCTGATGCGCTCCTTGTCGAGGTCGACGTCGAGCACCTGGACCTCGATCTCGTCACCGACGGCCACGACCGAACCCGGGTGGTCGACGTGCTTCCACGACAGCTCGGACACGTGGACCAGTCCGTCCATGCCCCCCAGGTCGACGAAGGCGCCGAAGTTGACCACCGACGAAACGGTGCCCTTGCGGACCTCGCCGGGCTTCAGGTTGGCCAGGAACTCCTCGCGCTGCTCGCGCTGAGTCTCCTCCAGCCACGCCCGGCGGGAGAGCACGACGTTGTTGCGGTTGCGGTCGAGCTCGATGATCTTGGCCTCGATGGTGCGCCCGACATAGGGCTGCAGGTCGCGCACCCGGCGCAGCTCCACCAGCGACGCGGGCAGGAATCCCCGCAGCCCGATGTCGAGGATGAGCCCGCCCTTGACCACCTCGATGACCGGGCCGCGCACCACTCCACCCTCGTCCTTCAGGCGCTCGATCTGGCCCCACGCCCGCTCGTACTGCGCCCGCTTCTTGGACAGGACCAGCCGGCCCTCCTTGTCCTCCTTCTGCAGGACCAGGGCCTCGATCTCCTCGCCGAGCGAGACGACCTCGGACGGGTCGACGTCGTTGCGGATGGACAGCTCGCGGTTGGGGATCACGCCCTCGGACTTGAACCCAATGTCGAGCAGGACCTCGTCCTTGTCGACCTTCACGACCGTCCCCGTCACGATGTCACCGTCTTCGAACTCGACGATCGTGCCGGCGATGGCGTCGTCGAACGACATCTCTCCCAGGTCGTCGCTCACCACCTCCCGAGGGGTGTACGCGCCCGACTCGGCGTCGAAGGTGCCCATGGTCGGGTCGTTGGCGGGGGCGTCGGTGGCCTCGTCGGCTACCGGGGAGCTCGTCTGGTCGGACATGAGAGGTAGGTGGCCTTTGTTTGGGAAGGTTGGAGCCGGCGGCGCCGGCAGGAGGCCCCGAGGGGTCACTCCAAGTGTACCCAGAGGTTCCGGACGACCAGGGCGGGTCCGACGCCGCCGGGTCAGCCCTTGGCGTCGGCCCAGCTGGCACCGAAGGCCAGGCTGACCTCGAGCGGCACCGACAAGTCGCAGGCGCCGGCCATGGTGGCCGTCACCAGCTCGGCCATGGCGTCGCGCTCGTCGGGTGGCACCTCGAGCAGGACCTCGTCGTGGACCTGCAGCACCAGGCGACTTCGCACCCCGGTCTCCTCGATCCGTCGGTCGAGCGCCACCAGGGCCACCTTGAAGATGTCGGCGGCCAGGCCCTGGATGCCGGCGTTCATCGCCTGGCGCTCCCCCGCCTGGCGGATGCGCACGTTGGGCGACGACAGCTCGGGAATGGGCCGGCGCCGGCCCATCAACGTCTCGGTGTAGCCCCGCTGGCGGGCTTCGGCGACCGTGCCCTCCATGTACGCCCGCACGCTGGGGAAGGCCTCGAAGTAGGCGTCGAGGATGCCCTGCGCCTCGGAGGTGGGGATGCCCAGGCGCTGCCCCAGCCCGTAGGACTCCATCCCATAGGCGAGTCCGTAGGAGACCATCTTGGCCTTGGCCCGCTGGTCCGGGCCCACGGCGTCGGGTTCGACGCCGAACACCCGGGCGGCGGTGGCGGTGTGGATGTCCTCGCCGGCGGCGAAGGCCTTGATCAGGCCCGGGTCCTCGGCCAGGTGGGCGATCACCCGCAGCTCGACCTGGTCGTAGTCAGCCACGAGCAACTCGCAGCCAGGAGCGGGCACGAATGCCCGGCGGAACCGCCGGCCCTCGTCGGTGCGGACGGGGATGTTGTGGAGGTTGGGCCGATCGGAGCTGAGGCGGCCGGTGCGGGCCACGGTCTGGTTGAACGAGGCGTGGATGCGCCCGTCGTCGGCCACCTCGGCGATGAGGCCCTCACCGTAGGTCGACCGCAGCTTCTCCACTTCGCGGTAGCGCAACAGGAGCTCGACGATCGGGTGCTGCCCCCGCAGCTTCTCGAGCGACGCCGCATCGGTGGAGTAGCCGGTCTTGGTCCGCTTGTGGGGGGTGAGGCCCAGCTCGTCGAACAGCACCGCCCGCAGCTGCGGGGTGGAGTTGACGAGGAAGGGGCGGCCGGCAGCCTCGTGGATCTCGTGCTCCAGGCGAGCCACCTCGGCCGACAGTTCCTGGTTGAGCCCCCGGAGGTAATCGACGTCGACGCCGACGCCGATGTCCTCCATCCGGGCCAGCACCCGGACCAGGGGACGTTCGATCTCGTCGTAGAGGAGGCGCAAGCCCTGGGCGTCGAGGGCGGAGATCACCGCCGGCGCCAACCGGGCCACGGCCACCGCCGCCCGTCCCGCCTCGGTGGCGGCGTCGGTGCCGTCACCGTTCAAGTCGAGCTGACCCTCGGGAGCCGGGGCCTCGGAGATGCCGAGGGCCACGCCGGCGTAGCGCAACAGCAGGTCGGCCAACTGGTACGACGACTCCGCCGGGTCGAGCAGGTAGCCCGCCACCGAGGTGTCGACGTCCAGGGTCCGCACGTCGACGCCCAGCCGGGCCAGGCCCCGCAGCAGCTCCTTGGCGCCGTGGGTGTGCACCGGGCGGCCGCCCGGCGCCACCAGGTCGCCCAACGCCGCCCGGACCTCGTCGTCGGCCAGCACCTCGGCCGGCACCCACGCCGCCTCGCCGGGATCCACCGAGGTGACCACGGCCAGGCCGGCCAGGGGCGAGCGCCCGGGCGCCCCGGACCAGGCGGCGGCCACGGGCAGCGCATCCTCGCCGTCGGCGGCCAGGCGCCGCAGCAGCTCGACGGCGTCCGCCGCCGAGGACACCTCGCTGACCCCGCACTCCACGGTGTCGACGTCGTCCGCCGGCGGGAGCTCGAGGTCCTCCCCGGCCTCGGCCAGCCGCTCGTAAAGGGTCCGGAACTCGAGGAAGTTGAACAGCTCCCGCACGGCGGCGGCGTCGAAGGGACGGCGGGCGAGGTCGGCGGCGGCCACCTCCAGGGGGACGTCGCGCCGGAGCACCATCACCTCGGCGTTCTGGCGCACCCGGTCCTCGTGCTCGGCCAGGTTCGCCCGCAGCTTGGGCGTCTGCCGGTCGACGGCGGCGAACACCCCCTCGAGCCCGCCGTGGGTGTTGATGAGCTTGGCCGCCGTCTTCTCCCCGACGCCGGGCACGCCGGGGAGGTTGTCGGAGGGGTCACCGCGCAGCGCCGCGTACTGCGGGTAGTCGGCCGGCGTCACCCCCGTGCGCTCACGGATGCCGGCCTCGTCGTAGAGCACGTAGTCGGACACCCCCCGCCGGTTGTAGAGCACCTTGACCAAAGGGTCCTCGACGAGCTGGTAGGTGTCACGGTCCCCGGTGACGACGATCACCTCCCGGCCCTCGTCCCGGGCCTGGGTGGCGAGGGTGGCGATGATGTCGTCGGCCTCGTAGCCGGGCGCCTCGATCATGGGGATGCCCAGCGACTCGAGCACCCGGCGCACCAGTCCCAGCTGCTGGCGGAGGATGTCGGGCGCCTCCTCGCGCTGGGCCTTGTAGGAGGGCACTTGCTCGTGGCGGAAGGTCGGCTCGGGCCGGTCCCACGCCACCGCCACCGCCTCGGGGCGGTGGTCCCGCAGCAGGTTGATCAGCATCGAGGTGAAACCGAACACGGCGTTGGTGACCTGGCCGGAGGCGGTGGCCATGTCGGTGGGGAGGGCGAAGAAGGCCCGGTAGGTCAGCGAGTTGCCGTCGAGCAGCATGAGGGGGCCCACGGGGTGGATGGTACGGCGCCTTGTCGCGCCCGGCGGCGGCTCCGGTTACCCGTCTCCCCCCGTGCCCGGCAGCGGGTCCTGTCACCGAGGGGTCCCCTCCCGGCGGGGCCCCTACCCCACCGGGCCCCTCCCCTCGGCGCCACCCGCTGCCTCGTGCCTTCGGCACGGCGTCCCCGCTGGCTGCCCTCGACGTTGCCCGCCCCACCGGCCGGTGCCTCCCCGGGCTCGGCGGCAGCTCGTTACCTGGAGAGGGGGGGGTCAGGGGGTGAGGGTCCCGTCGAGGATTTGTTGAGCGGTGGCGCGCATGGTGGAGCGGGCACGCATGGCTTGTTGCTGGATGAAGGTGAAGGCGGCGCTCTCGCCCATGCCGTGGTGCTCCATGAGCTGGGCCTTGGCCCGGTCGACGACCCGGTGGGTCTCCATCTGCTCCTCCAGGCCCCGCACCTCGGCCTCGAGCGCCCGCATCTCCTTGAACCGGCCCAGGGCCACCTCCACCGCGGGGACGAGCTCGGACCGCTGGAACGGCTTGACCAGGTAGGCGAGGGCGCCGGCGTCACGCGCCCGCTCGATCAGGTCGCGCTGCGAGAAGGCGGTGAGGATCAAGACCGCGGCCCGGCGCTCGCCGGAGATCTCCCGGGCGGCGGACAGCCCGTCGAGCCCCGGCATCTTGATGTCGAGGATGGCCAGGTCGGGCTCGTGCTCCTTGACCAGGGCCACGGCCTCGTCGCCCCGGCCGGTCTCGCCCACGACGTCGTAGCCCTCCTCTTCGAGGGTCTCCCGCAGGTCGAGGCGGATGATCGCCTCGTCCTCGGCGATGACCACCCGGACGGGCACCGCTGCCCTCCCGTTCCCGACCGAGCTCAAGTGGTGCCGGCCAGCAGGCGGTCGAGCAGCTCGTCCTGGGAGCGCTCCAGGCGCTCGATCCTGGCGAGCAGGTCGGCCCGGTGGCGGGCCATGGCGTCGGCGTGGCGCTGCGCCTGGTGATGCTCCTGACCGGCGACGGGCGTCTCCGACACGAGGGCGCGCAGGCGGGCGTCGTCGGCCACCTCCCCCAGGCAGGCCAGCTGCTCGTCCACCACACCCAGCTCCTCCCGTAGTTCCTTGAGCACGGTCGCGCCGTGAGAGAGCTTTCGCTCCAGTAGTGACCGTGTCACAGCGGAGAGTGTAAACCGGACCTGCCGGTTCCCTCCGACATGATCTGCCGCACCCGCTGACACACTGGCGGGGTGCGACGGCTCCTCCTGCTGGCGTTCATCTGGGGATGGTCGTTCCTGTTCATCAAGGTCGCCGTGGGCGGCATGACCCCGACCACCGTCGCCGCCGCCCGCATCGCCCTGGGGGCCCTGGTGCTGCTGGTGGTACTCCGTGTCCGGCGTCTGGCCCTTCCCACCGACCCCACGTCGTGGCGGCACTTCGCCGTGGCCGCCCTGTTCGGCAGCGCCGCCCCCTTCTCCCTGCTGGCCTGGGGGGAGGAGCGGATCACCTCCGCCCTCACCGCCGTGCTCAACGCCGCTACCCCGCTCTTCACCGCCCTCATCGGTGCCGTGGTGCTGCGCGAGCGGCTGCGACCGCTGCAGGCCGCCGGCCTGCTGGTGGGCCTGGCCGGGGTGGCGGTGGCCGCCGGCGTGGGCAGCGGCGACCTGGCCGGCTCGTCGCTCACCGGTTCCGTCGCCTCGGTGGGTGCCGGCGCCTGCTACGCCGTGGGGTTCATCTACATGAAACGCAACCTCATGGACATCCCCGCCGAGGTCGCCGCCACCGGGCAGCTGATCGCCGGCGCCACCATGCTGGCGCCGTTCGCCCTGTGGACCACGGCGACCGAGGGCATCGACCTGGCCCCCCACCGGCTCGTCGCCATCGGGCTGCTCGGCGCCGTGGGCACCGGCGTCGCCTACGTCCTGAACTACCGCGTGGTCGCCGACCTCGGCCCCACCAAGGCGTCACTGGTGACCTACGTCATCCCGGTCGTGGCCGTGGTCGTCGGCGTCGTGGTCCTGGGCGAGCCGTTCCGGCTGCGGCTGCTCGCCGGCGGGCTGCTGATCGTGGCCGGCATCGCCTCGGTGCACCGCCGGCTGCGGCTGCCCCGCCGCCGCCCGGCGACACCGGTCGGCGGCGCCTGGGCCCTCGTCGCGGTGGTGGCGCTGGCCGGTCTCCTCGCCGCCTGCGGGCGAGACCGACCGGAGGAGTCGGCCGGTTGCGGGCCGGTGGCGGAGGAGGGCCTCGACCCGAGCTCGCAGCTCCACCTCCTGCCCGGAGCCCCCGAGCCTGAGTACCTCTCCGATCCTCCGACCTCCGGACCTCACCTGGCCGGTCCCCCGCCCCGAGGAGTGCTCCGGTCGCCCCTGGACCGACCCGTCCAGGTGCAAGTGCTCGAGCAGGGCGGCGTGGTCATCCAGCACCGCGATCTCGACGAGGGGGGCGTCGAAGCGCTCCATGGGCTCGCCGGTGACAAGGTCGTCGTCGCACCCGGGCGAAACCTCCCCAGCCCCGTCGTGGCCACCGCCTGGGGGCGCAAGCTCACGTGCGAGGACGCCGACGTGGAAGCGCTGCGCCGGTTCGTGGAGACCTTCGTCGACGAGTCGCCGGAGGCGGCCGACCAGGGAGGGCCGGGGCCAGGCTGACGAGCCGTTAGCTTGGCGCGGTGACGGCCGAGACCGACCTGGCGGCATGGGGCATCGACAGTGGGTACTGGGATGCCAGGGGCCGTTGGCAACGGCCCGATCCGTCGTCGCTGGAGGCCGTGGCCGCCGCCATGGGAGCCCGCCCGGGAGACGGCGGCCCGCCGGCGGGCCCACCCCTGTGGTTCGTGGGCACCGGCAGCCAGGACCGCCTGCTGGGGCCGTGTGACCTCGTCCTCGAGGACGGGACCGACCTCGGCACGGTGACGGCCCTGCCGCCCGACCTGCCCGCCGGCTATCACGACCTGCGTCCCCTCGACGGCGGCCCCACCACCCGCCTGGTCGTCAGCCCCCGCCGCTGCCACCTTCCCGCCGACCTTCGCATCTGGGGGTGGGCGGTCCAGCTCTACGCCGCTCGCTCCGCCGCCAGCTGGGGGATCGGCGACCTGGCCGACCTCCAGCGGTTGTCCCGGTGGGCGGGCGACCACGGCGCCGGCGTCATCACCATCAATCCCCTCCACGCCGCCGGGCCCGCCGCGCCCCAGCAGCCCAGCCCCTACTACCCGTCGAGCCGTCGCTGGCGTAGCCCGTTGTACCTGCGGGTGGAGGACATCCCCGGAGCGGCCGGGCTCGGTGACGAGCTCGACCGCCTGGCCGCCGCCGGCCGGGCCCTGAACCAGGACCGGCGCATCGACCGCGACCGGGTGTGGCAGCTGAAGGCCGAGGCCCTCGGGCGCTGCTTCGCCGCCTTCGACGGCGACCCCGCCTTCGACGCCTACCTCGCCACCGAGGGAAGCGCCCTGGAGGAGTGGGCCACGTTCTGTGCCGTCGCCGAGGTCCACGGCAACGGTTGGCCAGGCTGGCCGCCGGCGCTGCGCCGGCCCGACACCCCGGAGGTCGCCCGCTTCGCCGCCGAACACCGCCATCGGGTGCGCTTCCATGGCTGGCTCCAGTGGCTGCTCGACGGCCAGCTGGCGGCGGCCGGGCGGCTGCCGCTGGTGCAGGACCTGGCCGTGGGCTTCGATCCCGGTGGCGCCGACGCCTGGGCCTGGCAGGACCTGCTCGCCCTCGACGCCCGCGTGGGCGCCCCGCCCGACGAGTTCAACGCCGCCGGCCAGGACTGGGGGCTCCCCCCGTTCGTGCCGTGGAAGCTGCGGGCCGCGGCCTACGAGCCGTTCGTGCAGACCATCCGAGCCGCGCTGCGCCACGCCGGCGGCCTGCGGGTCGACCACGTGATGGGCCTGTTCCGCCAGTTCTGGCTCACCACCCTCGACGGTGGCCCGGGCGCCGGGACCTACGTCCGCTACCCGGCCTCGGAGCTGCTCGACATCCTCGCCATCGAGAGCGAGCGGGCCGGCGCCTTCGTCGTGGGCGAGGACCTCGGGACCGTGGAGGACTCGGTGCGCACCGAGCTGGCCCGGCGCAACGTTCTGTCCTACCGGTTGCTGTGGTTCGAGTCGGAGCCACCGGAGCACTACCCCGCCCAGGCCCTGGCGGCGGTCACGACCCACGACCTGCCCACCGTGGGGGGCCTGTGGAGCGGCGCCGACCTCGAGGCCCAGCGGTCCATCGGCCTGTCGCCCAATGAGGCCGGCGAGGCGGAGCTGCGCCGCCGCCTGGCCGCCGCCGCCGGCGTCAGCGAGGAGAAGGAAGCGTCGGTCGCCGAGGTGGTCGAGGGCGCCTACCGCGCCCTGGCCCGGGCACCCTCGGCCATCGTGGTCGCCACCCTCGACGACGCCCTGGGCGTGGAGGAGCGACCCAACATGCCCGGCACGGTCGACCAGTGGCCCAACTGGTCGCTCGCCCTGCCCGCCCCGCTCGAGGAGATCGAGGGCGACCCGCGAGTGGCCGCCGTCGCCCGTTCGCTCGCCACCGGGCGCTAGCGCCCGACCGCCCGGGCGCCGGCAGGCTGACCGACCGCCAGCGCGGTGGCCTCCTGCGGGGTCGTAGCCTGGCGGCTGGCTCCCGTAGCCCAACCGGCAGAGGCACGGCACTCAAAATGCCGCAAGTCAGGGTTCGAATCCCTGCGGGAGCACGGTCGCCGGCGGCCCGGACGCCGCTGGCATCACCCTGCGGGCCACCGCCCCTGGTCGATCCGGTGCACTTCGGGTCACCGGGATCCGACCAGAATGAAACTTCCTCGTCGTCCGCCGGGTCAGACCTCTGCCACCACGCTGAGAGGGGCCCCATTGCTCGCGTTCACCTTTCCAGGTCAGGGATCACAGCGGCCGGGCATGGGCACGCCCTGGACCGACCACCCTTCGTGGTCACTGGTCGAAGAAGCGTCAGAAGCGATCGGACGCGACCTCACCCACTTGTTGCTCGACGCCGAAGCCGGCGAGCTCACGTCCACCGCCAACGCCCAGGTGGCGACCTACGTGCTGAGCCTGGTGGTGCTCGACGCCGTGCGCCAGACCGGCATCGAGCCGGTGGCCTGCGCCGGCCACAGCCTGGGCGAGTACACGGCGCTCACCGCGGCGGGGGCGCTGTCGTTCGCCACCGGCGTACGGCTGGTGCGGGCACGGGGTGACGCCATGCAGGCGGCGGCCGACGCCCGGCCGGGCGCCATGGCCGCCATCATCGGCCTCGATGACGACGCTGCTGGCGAGGCCTGCCAGCAGGCCGGCGGTGACGTGTGGGTGGCCAACCTCAACGCTCCGGGCCAGGTGGTGCTCTCCGGCGACGCGCAGGCGGTCAAGGCCGCCGGCGAGGCCGCCCGGGCCCTCGGCGCCCGTCGGGTGCTGCCCATCCCCGTCGGCGGCGCCTTCCACACGCCCTATATGGCGCCGGCGACCGACGAGTTGCGCCGGGCCCTGGCCGACGCTGAGATCGGCAAGCCCGCCGTGCGCGTGGTGGCCAACGTCGACGCCGAGCCCCACCTCGGGGACCACGAGTGGGCTGCGTTGCTGGAGGCCCAGCTCTGCAGCCCCGTGCGCTGGCGCCAGAGCCTCCAGCGCCTGGCCGACGACGGGGTGACCACCTTCGTCGAGGTCGGCCCCGGCACGGTGCTGACCGGCCTGACCAAGCGAACCCTGCCCGACGCCGGCACGGTGTCGGTCTGCGCACCGGAGGACGTCGAGCGCCTGGCCGAGGCCGTCCCCCCGGCACCGGTGCATCCGGCCGTGCCCCCCGAGGGCGAGCACCTGCAGATGGCCGAGCGCCTGGTGGTCAGCCCGGCCGCCGGCGTCTTCTCGCCGGCGGAGCGCTGGCGCGAGCACCTGACCGGCACACGGGTCGAGGTCGGTGACGTGCTGGGGACCGTCGGTGACGAGGAGGTCCGCTCCCGCTTCTCCGGCGTGATCATGGGGATCATCGCCCACGACGGCGAGCAGCTCATGCGCAGCCAGCCCGTCGCCTGGCTCCGCACGGCATGAGCCGCCCCCTGGGGCGGCTCTCCACCGGCGTCGCTGTCACCGGCTGGGGCGTGGCCCTGCCCGACACCGCGGTCACCAACGCCGAGCTGGAAGCGCGTCTCGACACCAGCGACCGCTGGATCACCGAGCGCACCGGCATCCGCGAGCGCCGCATCGGCGGCACCACCGGCCAGCTGGCCGCCGCCGCCGCCCGCCAGGCCCTCACCGCCGCCGACGCCACGCCGGCCTCGGTCGACCTGCTGGTGGTGGCCACCTCCACCCCCGACCAGCAGCTCCCGGCCACCGCCTCGACGGTCCAGCACACGCTGGGCCTGCGCTGCGGCGCCTTCGACGTCAACGCCGCCTGCTCGGGGTTCGTCTACGCCCTGGTCGCCGGGACGGGCATGAGCATGGCGGGAGCCCGCCGGGTGCTGGTCGTGGGGGCCGACGTGATGAGCCGGGTGACCGACCAGGACGACCGGTCCACCGCGGTCCTCTTCGGCGACGGGGCTGGCGCGGTGGTGCTCGACGCCGTGGAGGGTCCCGGGCAGCTGCTGGGTTGGGACCTCGGTTCCGACGGCAGCCTGCGCCACCTCCTGCAGGCCGACATCGGCGGCTACGTCCAGATGGAGGGCAAGGAGGTGTTCCGCCGGGCCGTGCGGGTGATGGTCGAGTCCTCCGAGATGGCCTTGCAGCGGGCCGGCCTGACCATCGACGACGTCGCCCTGCTGGTGCCCCACCAGGCCAACACCCGCATCATCACCGCCGCCTGCGAACGCCTCGGCATCCCCATGGAGCGGGCGGCCATGGTCCTGCACCGCACCGGCAACACCTCGGCCGCCTCCATCCCGCTCGCCCTGGGCGACGCCGTGGACGCCGGGAGGGTGGCCAAGGGCGACATCGTGCTGCTGGTCGGCTTCGGCGCCGGCATGACCTGGGCCAGCGCCGTTCTACGATGGGGCCAATGAGCGAAGGGGCCGACGGCGGCGAGCGGGCCGGCGGGCGGGCTGAGCGGGTGGTCCTGGTCACCGGCGGCAACCGTGGCATCGGCCGGGCCTGCGCCCGCGCCCTGGCCGACCGCGGCGACCGGGTGGCCGTCACCTACCGGTCCGAGCCCGG
This sequence comes from Acidimicrobiales bacterium, assembly GCA_035942035.1. Lineage (GTDB taxonomy): Bacteria > Actinomycetota > Acidimicrobiia > Acidimicrobiales > CADCSY01 > JAHWJR01. The sequence continues at coordinate 9,005 of DASZDK010000042.1, read as the reverse complement.
GCCCGACGACGACCTGCTGGCCATCCGCTGCGACGTGACCTCCGACAAGGAGGTCGACGCCGCCTTCGCCGAGGTGGAGGATCGCTGGGGCCCCGTCGAGGTGCTGGTGGCCAACGCCGGCATCACCCGCGACGGCCTGTTCGTGCGCATGAACGAGGACGCCTTCACCGAGGTGGTCGACACCAACCTGGTGGGCGCCTACCGGGTGGCCCGGCGGGCGACCCGCTCCATGCTGCGGGCCCGCGGCGGCCGGATGATCTTCATGTCCTCGGTGGTGGGCCTGCTCGGCTCCCCGGGCCAGGCCAACTACGCCGCCTCCAAGGCCGGCCTGGTCGGACTGGCCCGCTCCTTGGCCCGCGAGCTGGGCCCCAAGGGGATCACCGTCAACGTCATCGCCCCCGGCTTCATCGAGACCGCCATGACCGCAGACCTCACCGAGGCCCGTCGCGCTGAGCTGCTCGCCGCCGTGCCCCTCGCCCGCTTCGCCGCTCCGGAGGAGGTGGCGGGCGCCGTCGCCTTCCTGGCATCGCCGGAGGCCTCGTACATCACCGGAGCCGTGCTACCCATCGACGGTGGCCTCGGCATGGGACATTGACCATCACCATTCGAACGACGCACGCCGACCATCAGGGAGATTCACATGGCCGATGACACCTTCGAGAAGTTTCGCGAGTGCACGGTGGAGGTGCTGCAGGTCGCGCCCGACCAGGTCACCATGGAAGCGAGCTTCAGCGACGATCTCGACGCCGACAGCCTCGACCTGGTGGAGCTGGTGATGGCGCTCGAGGAGGCGTTCGACATCGAGGTTCCCGAGGAGGAGCTCGAAGGCGTCACCACGGTGGGTGAGGCGTTCAAGATGGTCGAGTCGAAGCTGGCATGAGCCGCCGCCGCGTCGCTGTCACCGGCATCGGGGTCGTCGCGCCGTGCGGCATCGGCGCTGACGCCTTCTGGGACGGGCTCCTGGCCGAGCCGCCCCCGGGCGAGCGCCGGATCACCGACTTCGATCCCAGCCCCTGGTTCGGGACCAAGGACGCCCGCCGCACCGATCGCTTCGCCCAGTTCGCGGTCGCGGCGGCGGCCATGGCCCTCGACGACGCCGGGCCGCTCGACATCGACCCCGCCCGCCGAGGCGTGATGCTCGGGAGCGGGGTCGGGGGCCTGGAGACCCTGGAGAAGCAGATCGTCATCCGCCACGAGAAGGGCCCCGACCGGGTGTCGCCCTTCCTCGTGCCGATGATGATGGCCAACGCCGGCGCCGCCAGCGTGTCCATGCGCTTCGGCTGGCAGGGACCGTGCGAGACGACCGTGACCGCCTGTGCCGCTGGCACCCACGCCATCGCCAACGCCGCCAGGCTGGTGGTTCACGGCATCTGCGACGCCGCTCTCGGCGGAGGCTCGGAGGCGGCGCTCACCCCCACCAGCATCGCCGGCTTCACCAACATGACGGCGCTGTCGAGCACCGGCATCTCCCGTCCCTTCGACGTCGAGCGCGACGGCTTCGTGATCGCCGAGGGAGGCGCCGTGGTGGTCCTCGAGGAGCTGGAGGCGGCCCGGGCGCGGGGCGCCCGGATCTACGGCGAGATCCTCGGTTCGGGCAGCAGTGCCGACGCCCACCACATCACCGCCCCCAACCCCACGGGGTCCGGGGCCATCCGGTGCATGGAGCAGGCCCTGGCCGACGCCGGCCTGGCGCCCGAGGACATCCGTCAGATCAACGGCCACGGCACCTCCACCCCGCTCAACGACGCCGCCGAGGCGGAAGCCATCACCAAGGTGTTCGGCACCCCCGGCCCCCCGGTCACGTCCACCAAAGGCGTCACCGGTCATGCCCTCGGCGCCGCCGGCGCCCTGGAGGCGGTGGCCGTGCTGCTGTCCATCGACCGCAGGCTGATCCCCCCCACCGCCGGGCTCGACAACCTCGACCCGGAGATCACCATCGACGTGGTCACCGAGCCACAGCCGTGGGAGCCAGGACCGACGCTGTCGAACAGCTTCGGCTTCGGTGGCCACAACGGCTGCCTGCTGATGGCACCCGTCGACGACGCCTGAGGGCGGTGCCCGTCGGCCGCTACCGGTCGTCGATCAGCACGAACAGCAGGTCGGCCACACAGGCGGCCGCTCCCTGCACCGTCGCCCGTCCCCGGCCCTTGCCGCCCCGGGCCGACAGGCGCTCCATCTCCACCTCCAGCTCGAGCGTCTCGCCGGGCTCGACCTGGCGCCGGAACCGCACCTTGTCGATCCCTCCGAACAGCGGCAGCTTGCCGGCGAACCGGGGGTCGGCCAGCACCGCGCACGCCCCCACCTGGGCCAGCGCCTCCACCATGAGCACCCCGGGCAGCGTGGGGCGGCCCGGGAAGTGACCGGCGAAGAACCCTTCGTCGCCGGTCAGGCGCCAGCGGCCCGTCGCCGACCGGCCCGGCTCCAGCTCGATGATGTCGTCGACCAGCAGGAAAGGGGCACGGTGGGGGATCAACGAGGCGGGATCGGTCAACGGCTCCTCACCGCCCGGAGCACCTTCTTGGCCGTGTCCTTGGGCGAGATGCGGTACCAGGCCTCGGCCACCTTGCCCTTCTCGTCGATCAGGAAGGCCGAGCGGATCACGCCCTGGTAGCTGCGGCCGTACATCTTCTTCTCGCCCCAGACCCCGTACTTCTCGGCCACCCGGTGCTGAGGGTCGGACAGCAGCGGGAAGCCGAGCCCGAAGTCCCGATCGAACGCCGCCTGGGCCTCCGGTGCGTCAGGGCTGACCCCGAGCACGGCGACGTCCCCCAGGTCGGGGGCGGCGTCGCGCAAGGCGCACGCCTGCGTGGTGCACCCCGGCGTGTTGGCCTTGGGATAGAAGAACACCAGCACCTTGCGGCCGCGGAAGTCGGTCAGGCGCACCTTCTCCCCGCGCTGGTCGGGCAGGGTGAAGGCAGGGGCTCTGTCCCCAGCCTCGAGCATGGGGAAGGCTGTCTCGACGATGTCCGGGCGGCGGCTGCTGGCTAGGGGGCTTGTTCCTTGCCGGCGGCGATGGCCTTCAGCTTGGACCCGGCAGAGATCTTGACCGCCTTGGACGCCGGCACCTGCAGGGTCTCGCCGGTCTGGGGGTTGCGACCCGTGCGGGCGGCGCGGTCGGTCTGCTCGAAGGAGATGAAGCCGGGGATGGTGATCTTCTCGTCGCCCTTGGCCACCACGCCGGCGACCACCTCGAACAGCCCTTTGAGGCTGGCGTCGACGTCGCCGGAGGCGACGCCCGACCGCTGGCTGATGGCGTCGACGAGCTCTGATCGGTTCATGTGACCTCCGGGGGAGACAGACGTGGTGGCACGGGTCGGCCACCGGACGAGTGCTCCACGCGAGTCGAACTCCGGCAGGCTGTCAAACGGGCTCAGCGCTTCTCGAAGGCCAACGAGTTGGCGACGGCCTCGATGGTGTCCTGGGTGGCGGCGTAGCACTGCTCTGAACAGCCGACGACCAACAGGTACAGGACGCTGTTGGTGCCGTCGAGCAGGGCGGTCTGGTCGACGACGCCCACCTCGCCGCCCGGCGTGTCGTAGACCACCACCATGCGCACGCCGTGCTGGCCGCCCTCCAGGCTGAGGTCCTCGTGGCGCAGGATCTCCACCGGCCCGTCGGGGTCGTCCCGCTCGGCCTGGACGGGGTCGAAACCGAGGTGGACTGAGCGGAGGGCGGCGAGGTTCACCGATGCCCGTTGCTCCTCGGTCAGCAACTGGATGCGGGCCAGCCCCTGCGGGGCCGGTGCGTCGTCTCTCGCCACGTTGGCCGGCGAAGGCTCGTCGCTGCCGTCGAAGCCCCGGAGCCAGGTCGGGTCCAGCCGGCGCTCGGGCGCACGACCACCGAGGTCGAGGTCAGCGCCGGAGAACTGCCCCTGGTCGTACACCGCCCAGTCGGCGTCGATCGTGAAGGAGACGCCGAACTCGGGGTTGTCGAGCTTCTGTGCGCTGGAGCCGCCGCAGGCGGCAACCACCACGGCGCAGACCAGCGCCCGCCGCAGGAACCGTGACCTTCTACTCGAGGTAGCCGTCACCGTCCCCCATGGGAGGGTCGTCGGTGTGGTGGACCGCCACCTCCTCGGCGGGCATGTCCTCGACCCGCTCGGTGGCCACGTCCCTGGTGGTGGAGTCGCCGCTGGCGATGTCACCGGGCTCGATGTCGTGCTCGCCCAGCCCGGGGTCGACGGCAGAAGCGACGCTGTCCTTGGTGAGGTCGGGCGGCTGGCCCTCCTCGGGCTCGACCAGCCGACCCGGCTGGTCCTCGCCGTCGCCACCGGCCACGGGCGCAAGCTCCGGCTCCTCCCGCAGCACGCGCTCGGCCAGCGGCTCGTCGGTCTGCTGGCCGCCCACCGTCACCGCGTTCTCGTCGACCCCGAGCGGCTGGTCCGGTGGGTACACCGGAGGCAGCTTGTCGTCGTCGAGGGCCTCGGAGTAGTTGGCGTCGTCGGAAGCGTTCGAGTCGGTCACGCCGGCGAACCTACCCCGGCCGGCGCCGGGCGCCTCGCGGTCCTCCTCTCATCCGGCGTCGAGCGCCTCCCGCATGCCGGCCACGAAGTCGCCGGCGGCGTCGGGGCCGCCGCCGTCGAGCACGGCACGCAGGAGGGCGGAGGCCACGACCACCCCATCGGCCTCGGCGCAGATCTCCACTGCCTGCTGCGGCGTGGAGACGCCGAAGCCGATCAGCACCGGCTTGTCGGTGACCGCCTTCAGCCGCTTGGCCATGACGCCGGCCGAAGCGGCCAGGCTGGCCCGCTCCCCGGTGACGCCCATCCGGCTGACGCCGTAGACGAAGCCCCGGGAACGGGCGGCGATCTCGACCAGGCGCTCGTCGGGGGTCACAGGGGCGGCCAGCAGCACGGTCTCGACGCCGGCGGCGGCGGCCTCGGCCTCCCACGAGCCCGACTCCTCGAGGGGCAAGTCGGGCAGGATGGCCCCGGCCACACCGGCGGCGGCCAGCGAGCGGGCGAAGCGCAGGTCGCCCATGCGGAAGGCCAGGTTGTAGTAGGTCATGGCGACCAGCGGCACGCCGGCGTCGATCCGGGACAGCTCGGCCAGGATCGACTCGGGCGTGGTGCCCCGGGCCAGCGCCCGGATGGAGGCCTCCTGGATGGTGGGCCCGTCCATGACCGGATCGGAGAAGGGAATGCCCACCTCCACGGCGTCGGCGCCGGCGGCCACCACCGCCGCCAACACGTCGGTCCACTCCGGCGAGAGCCCCCCGGTGACGTAGGGGACCAACAGCTTGGCCCCCTCGGACCTGCGTTGGCGCAGCTCGGCCTCCAGCCGGCCGGTCATCCGCCGGTTCCGGCGCCGGTGTCGCCCTTCAGCAGCCGCATCACCTCGACGGCGTCCTTGTCCCCCCGACCGCACAGGTTCACCAGCACGGTCGATCCCGAGGGGATGCCCCGTCCCGCCTCCCGCACCACCCAGGCCACGGCGTGCGCCGGCTCGAGGGCGGGGATGATGCCCTCGGTGCGGCTCAGTAGCTGGAAGGCCTCGAGCACCGCGCCGTCGGCCACCGTCGGGTACTCGGCCCGGCCGGCCACGGCCAGGTGGGCGTGCTCGGGGCCCACGCCCGGGTAGTCGAGCCCGGCGGAGACGGAGTGCGCCTCGTTGACCTGCCCGTGCTCGTCCTGGAGCAGGAGGCTCTTGGAACCGTGGACCACGCCAGGCAGGCCGCGGCCGATGGCGGCGCCTCCTTCGGGCTGGACGCCGACCAGGCGGGCGTCCGTGTCGACGAAGCCGGCGAAGATGCCGGCGGCGTTGGAGCCCCCACCCACGCAGGCCACCACCACGTCGGGGATGCCGCCATCCAGCAGCTCGGCGGTCTGGGCCCGGGCTTCGTCGCCGATGACCCGCTGCAGCTCGCGCACCATCCACGGATACGGATGCGGCCCCATCACCGAGCCCAGGCAGTAGTGGGTGGTCTCCACCGAGGAAACCCAGTCCCGCAAGGCCTCGTTGATGGCGTCCTTGAGCGTCCGGCTGCCCGAGGCCACGGGGCGGACCTCGGCGCCCAGCAGGTTCATCCGGAACACATTGAGTGCCTGGCGCTCGACGTCGACCTCGCCCATGTAGACGATGCAGTCGAAGCCGAACAGAGCGGCGGCGGTGGCGGTGGCCACACCGTGCTGGCCGGCTCCGGTCTCGGCCACCAGGCGGCGCTTGCCCATCCGCCGGGTCAGCAGGGCTTGGCCCAGCACGTTGTTGATCTTGTGGGAGCCGGTGTGGTTGAGCTCGTCCCGCTTGAGCAGCACCCGCACGCCCAGGCGCTCGGACAGGTTGCGGGCCTCGGTGAGCGGCGATGGCCGGCCGGCGTAGTCGCGCAACAGGGCGTCGAGCTCGGCGCGGAAGCCGGCGTCGCCCCACGCCTGGGCGAACGCCTCCTCGAGCTCGAGGCAGGCCGGCACCAGAGCCTCGGGCATGAACCGCCCTCCGAAGTCGCCGAAGCGCCCGTCGTCCCCGGGGCGGCCCATGCCCGCCCCGCCGATCGTCTGGTCCACGGTCATCCCTGCTCCTGCCAGTCGTAGGGGGCGGCGTTCTCGGGCTCCCATCCCGGCATGGCCGCCTGCTTGGCCGCCGACACGAAGGTTCGCACCAGGCGGGCGTCCTTGTGGCCGGGGGCCGCCTCCACGCCGCTCACCACGTCGACACCCCACGGCCGCACCCGGGCGATGGCCTCGGCCACGTTGCCGGGATCGAGCCCGCCGGCGAGCACCAGGCGCTGGCCGGCGGGCACGTCCTCGGCCAGCGACCAGTCGAACACCTTGCCCGAGCCGGGACGGGCGCCGTCGATCATCACCACGTCGGCGCCGTGCTGGGCGGCGCCGGCGACACGGGGATCTCCGGCGGCGAAGGCCTTGATCACCACGGGGACCCGGGCCCGCACCCACTGGGTCTGCTCGGGCGTCTCCCGCCCGTGGAGCTGGGCCGCCCGCAGGCCGGTGGAGTTCACCACCTCGACCACCCGCTCGGGAGCATCGTCTCGGAAGACCCCCACCGTGAGCACCTCGGACGGCAGCCGCCGGACGATGTCGCGCACAAGGTTGACCGCCACCTGGCGGGGCGAGGGGGCGAAGATGAACCCGACGGCGTCGGCGCCCATGGCCACCGCCAGCAGGGCGTCGGCCTCACTCGTGGTCCCGCAGATCTTCACGAAGGTCATGCGCCGCTCGGCCGGCGGCGCAGCGACTCCACCGCCGGCTCGGGGTCGGCACTGGTGACCAGCCACTCGCCCACGAGCACGGCGTGGTAGCCGCCGTCGGCCAGCCGCTGGGCGTCGTCGGGCCCGGCGATGCCGGACTCGGCCACCCGCACCACCCCCTCGGGCAGGCGGCCGGCCAGCCGCAGGGCAAGGTCGCGGTCGACGGCGAAGGAGGTGAGGTCGCGCTGGTTGACCCCCACGATCGACGCCCCTGCAACCAGGGCCCGGTGGACCTCGTCGCTGTCGTGGACCTCCACCAAGGCGTCGAGGCCGACCCTGGCGGCCACCTCCAGCAGGCCCTGCAGCTCGTCGTCGTCGACCGCGGCCACGATGACCAGGACGGCGTCGGCGCCCATGATCCGGGCGTCGAGGACGTCGCGGCGGTCGACGGTGAAGTCCTTGCGCAGCACGGGCATCGAGCAGGCGGCTCGGGCCTCGGCCAGGTCGGCGGGAGACCCGCCGAAGAACTCGGCGTCGGTCAGCACGGACAGGGCGGCGGCGCCCCCGGCCTCGTAGGCCTTGGCCAGCTCGGCGGGGACGAGATCGGGCGCCAGGTTGCCACGCGACGGGGAACGCCGCTTGATCTCGGCGATCACGCCCAGGCGCCCGTCAGCGGCGAGGGCGGTGGCGAAGCCGCGCGGTGGCGGCGACGCCAGCGCCGCCTCCAGCAGGGCGTCGACCGGACGCTCGTCGGCAGCGGCGAGGGCCCGGTGGGCCGCCACGATGCGGTCGAGGTAGGTCGGCACCGCCGAATCCTACCGGCCGGCACCTCCCCGTCCGGGGCCGGACCGCACCGCCTCGGGAAGGAGCAACGCTGCGGAGTCCGCCAGGCGGAGCAGCGACGTAGGTGTCGGCAGCTCCGTGCAACGGGCGCCGGCGGATGATCGCCGGCGAAATCAGCTCAGTCGTCCCGGCTGGCCCGGGACAGGGCCAGAAGGGGCAGCACGATGAAGCCCAGGCAGGCCACCACGAAGGTGGCCACCGACAGGGCCAGCACCCCCACCGAGCCCAGGACCACGCCTGCGGCCAGCAGGGCGATCGACGCGGTGAAGGCGAGCACCGGCGCCAGGGTCACCGCCCGAGCCCACGGGGACTCCACCACCGGGTCGTGGCGGTAGGGGAGGTCGGGCATGTCGAGGGGGTCGACGTCGTCGTCGTCGGTGTCGAAGGGCCGGAAACCCTCGTCGGTGGCCTCGGTTGCCGGTCCAGCGAGGCCGGAGGCCCGGTCGTAGGCGAGTCGGCGCCGCTGGTCGCCGAGCACGCTCCACGCCTCGTTGATGGCCCGCATCCGCCGTTCGGCCTCGGCCCGGGGCCCGGCGCCGGCGCCGGCGAAGTAGTCGGGATGGTGCTGGCGGGCCAGGCGCACGTAGGCCTGACGGATCTGGGCGGCGGGGGCATCGGGGGCGACGCCCAGCACCTCGTAGTGCGTCACGACCCGAGACTACGAGCCCGACCGCGGCTTCTAGGCGACAGCGACCGGGACAGAGGACGGTTGGATCGTCGGCCAGAGAAAAGTTCCAACGATTTCCATCCGAACCGTACCCAAACGGGTGTCCCGGACGATTGCAAAGGTGGAGAGGCGACCCCTCTCACCGTCAGGAGCACGAGTGTCCTGCACGGCGGAACGACAAAAGGAGACATGGATGCGTAAGACAATCGGCACGCTCGCAGTCGCCGGCATGCTGCTGGCCGGCACCGCCGGCCCGGCGCTGGCCCACCACAAGTCCGGCCACGCTGGCGGCCCTCCTTCTCGGGTGGTCGTGAACCAAGCCGAGCGGCAGTGTGAGAAGCAGCAGAGCGGCACC
>DASZDK010000041.1:0-30134 GCA_035942035.1 Acidimicrobiales bacterium | reverse complement strand
TCCCCGGCTGGACGCTGACCAGCGCGGCGGTGAACTGGCCGCCGGTGTCGGGCAACGTCGAGGCCACCGCCTCCTCGGCGATTCCCTGGAGGCGCCGGTCGAGCGTGGTGCGGATGGTCAGCCCCCCCCGGAACACCGCGTTGTAGCGCTCCGACTCGCTCTCGCCCATCCGTGGGTCGGCGAGGAGGAGGCGGATGACCTCCTGGACGAAGTAGTCCTTGGGCTTGGGCAGCAGCTCGCCGTTGCGGGGCTCGCGCGGGATCGGCATCTCGGCGATGGCCGTCGCCTGCTCCTCGTCGATCTGGCCGATCGCCACCAGACGGTCGACGACCAGCTCCAAGCGATCCTCGGCATCGTCGGGCGCGGCGAAGGGATCGTAGCCGACCGGGTCGCGGATGAGCCCGGCCAGGAACGCCGCCTCGGGCTGGCCCAGTTGTTGGACGTCGACGCCGAAGTACACCTCTGCCGCCGCCTGGAGGCCGTAGGCGCCGTTGCCGAAGTACACCGTGTTCAAGTAGCGCTCGAGGATCTGGTTCTTGGTCATCTGGTCCTCGAGGCGCACGGCGAGGACGGCCTCCTCCGCCTTGCGCTCGATGTCCTGCTTGGGGGTCAGCAGGGCGTTCTTGACCAGCTGCTGGGTGATGGTGGAACCGCCCTGTTGCACGTCACCGGACTCGACGTTGGCGAGCAGGGCCCTGAGCGTGGCCCGCACGTTCATGCCGGCGTGGTCGTAGAAATCCTCGTCCTCGATGGCCAGCACGGTGTCGACCACCACCTGGGGAACCTTGGCGAGGGGCACGACCTCGCGGTTCTCCTCCCGATAGAGCGCAGCCAGGCGGCTGTCGTCAGCCGCCAGCATGACCGAGCGTTGGGAGAGGGGTTGCAGATGGATCTCCTCGGGTTCCGCACTCTCAGCGGCGACGGCGACGGCACGAACGGCGGTACCCAGCGCAGCGACGCTGACCGCAGCCAGGACTCCCCCGAGCACCACCGCTTTGACGTAGCGCGCGGCGCCGACCAGGGGGTTGCACCGCCGCACGCCAGGGCCCTCGAACCCGTCCTCAAACGTGGCAAAAGCTTATCCCTGGACAGGAGCGGATGGCCGTCGCCCGCCGGTTGTCAAGGTCCGCATCCGGGGACGGTCTCGCCATGCCCACGCCGGAGCTCGTCGCCCTGGGAGCTGCCATGGCGCTGACGCTCGTCCATCTGGCGGCGGGCAAGCTCCGCTTTCTCGATGGCGTGCCCCGAAGCCGCTGGCTCTCGCTGGCCGGCGGGATCTCGGTGTCCTACGTCTTCATCCACCTCCTGCCGGAGCTGGAGGAGGGACAGGCCACGTTCACCGAGAACGACTGGCTGCCCTTCCTGGAGCGTCAGGTGTGGTTGCTCGCTCTTGGCGGGTTGGCGGTCTTCTACGGGCTCGAGCGACTGGCGATCTCGTCACGTCAGCGCCGTCAGGAAGAGGCGGGTGAAGATGCCACGGGCACCGCCGCGTTCTCCGTCAGCATCGCATCCTTTGCCCTGTACAACGCCGTCATCGGGTACCTGCTCCTCCACCGGGAGGACGATGGCCCCGTGGCCCTGGCCACGTTCACCTTCGCCATGGCGGTGCACTTCCTGGTCACCGACTACTCGCTGCGTCAGCACCACAAGGAGGCCTACGCCCGGTTCGGCCGCTGGCTGGTCTCGTCCGCCCTCATCGCCGGGTGGGCGGTCGGTGTGGCCGTCGAGCTGTCTCCCGCCACCATCGTCATCCCCCTCGCCTTCCTCGGGGGAGGCGTCATCCTCAACGTGCTGAAGGAGGAGCTGCCGAGCGAACGGCAGAGCCGGTTCGTCCCCTTCCTGGCCGGGGCCACGGCCTACGCCGCACTCCTGCTGGCGGTGTAGCCGTCGCACGGCCCACCCGTCGCATGTTCGAAGACGTAAGTCGCCCGGGACCCCATCCGCGAGACGCTCCCCGGGGTCCTTTAGCGTCGCCGCCGCGTGCGGAACCGTCCCCTTCTCCTGGTTCTGGTGGTGGCGGGCCTCGCCTCCACCTCCGCCGACCCGCCGATCATCCCGACGGCGGCGGCCGACGCTGCACCCATCCCGGCCCGGTCGGCAACGAGGGCGGCGTCGCCTTCCGCCACGACCAGCACCGTGGAGCCGAGCGTCGTGCCCATCTCGGCGACCGCTCAGCAGGTGACCTTGGCCTTTGCCGGCGACGTGAGGTTTGGTGGCGAGCTCGCCCGGCGACTGGAGGACGACCCCGGTACCGCCCTTGCCGCCGTTGCGCCCCTCCTCCGGGAAGCCGACGTGACGGTCGTCAACCTGGAGACGGCGATCACCGAGCGCGGGACCCCGGCGCCCAAGCAGTTCACGTTCCGGGCTGCGGCCACGGCCCTCGACGCGCTGCGGGGTGCAGGGGTGGATGTCGCCAACATGGCCAACAACCATGGCTTGGACTACGGGCCGGAAAGCCTGACCGACGCCCTCACCGCCAGCGCCGAGCGTGGCTTCCCCCTGATCGGGATCGGGGCCACGGAGGACGAGGCCTACCAACCGTTCGTGACGGAGGTCCACGGCTACCGCATCGCCGTGCTGGGCGCCACCCAGGTGCTCGACAGCGTGCTTGTGGAGCCCTGGACCGCAATCGGGGAGCACGGCGGTCTGGCCTCCGCCAAGCGGGTCGACCGGCTGGTGGCCGAGGTGGAGACGAGCCGGGCTGTTGCCGACGTGGTGGTCGTGTTCCTCCATTGGGGCGTGGAGCTCGACACCTGCCCGACGGTGTCCCAGCAGACGTTGGCCCGTCGGCTGGTCGCCGCGGGGGCAGACGTGATCGTCGGTGGGCACTCCCACCGCCTCCAGGGCGCGGGCCGCCTGGATGAGGCGTTGGTCGCCTACGGCCTCGGGAACTTCGCCTTCAGCGCCTTGTCGGCGGAGGGCGCTCGCAGCGGCGTGCTCGAGGTCACCCTCACCGGCCGCCGTGTCGACGACTATCGCTGGCGGCCGGCGCGCATCAGCAGTGGCATGCCCGTTCCCCTGGAGGCGGAGGAGGCGGCCGAGGAGGTCGCCGCCTGGGAGCACCTCCGAGCGTGCACGGGGCTGGCGCGCTAGGGGAGAGCCCTACGGAGGCGACAGCGGGGTGGCGAAGCTGAAGCCGCGTTCCCGGAGTTGGCCGATGAGCGGGCGGAGCGCCGCCACCGTCCGCGACCGATCACCGTCCCCGTCGTGGAGCAGGATGATCGCACCGGGTGCGGCGGCATCGAGGATGCGGGTGACCAGCTCCTCCGGCGGAGGTTTGGTGAAGTCGCGGCTGTCGACCGTCCAGTGCAGCACCCGCATGCCGCCCTGGTGGGCGACGTCGATCACTGCCGGGCTCAGGCTCCCGCCGGGGGGCCGGTACAGCTGCGGGGCCGTGCCGAGGAGGGACTCGAGCAGCTCGGAGCCGCCTTCGATCTCCTCGACGACCGTGTCGCGATCGGCTCGGTCGAGGCCCACGGCGTGGGTCTCGGTGTGGTTGCACAAGGTGTGGCCGGCCTCCCGCACCGCCCGCACCAGGTCGGGGTGCCGCCGACTCAGTTCGCCGACCACGCAGAACGTGGCCTTCACCCCTTCGGAGGCGAGGATGTCGAGGACCTGAGGGGTCCATTCCGGGTGCGGTCCGTCGTCGAAGGTGAGTGCCACCACGTTGCCCCGCTCCTCCCGTGGAGGTCGGGGCGCCTTCACCGGCGAGCGGGAGACCACCTCGCCGCTCATGAGCCCGTACACCTGGTCCTCGACCCCTTCGGCGCCCGGGTACCACAGCGTGAACTCCACCTCGGGCAGCGGCGGAGGGGGCACTGAGACCCGGCGGCTGTCGGTTGGCTCAACCACGTCGGCTGACGCCGCCACGTCGATGTGTGCTCCCTCTCCGAGCTTGGCGCCCGGGGACGAGGGGAAGCCGTCGACCAGGACAGTGGCCGGAGCGAAGTGGGGATCGATCACCCGCCGGGTCCCCGCGGAGAGAAGAGCCCCGTTGGCCGAGGTCACGCCGGCGGCGCTCATGGCGCTGGCCACGGTGGGCTCCGATCGGGAGATGCGCACGGGCTCACCGTTGACGGTGACGCTCATGGTGGGACCGCTGTCGGGGGCGATGGTCAACAGACCCAGTACCAGGGTGACCACCACCAGGCTGGCCAGCCGGGGCCGTGCCCGCTCGAGCACTTGCCGCGCCGCAGCCGCGTTCCGAGCGGCGCCTCGGCCAGCCGTCACCCGCGAACGCACCAGCAGGTGGGCGACGTGCGGCCTCAGCCGTTCGAACAGCCGCCGCTCCGCTGCCACTTCCTTTCGCAGCAGGCCGAGCAGTCCCACCATGGCGATGACGACGAACCGAGCCAAGCGAGGAGCCACCCACTCGAACAGGCGCTTCCCGCCGACCGCCCCCCGGCGAGCGACTTGGAGCAGGCGTTCGACCGACGCGCCGTCCGTGCCGGTCGCCGGTGGCGGGGTCGCCGCCGGCTGCGGCAGTGCCAGGTGCTGGCGCACCCGGGAGGTGGGAACGAGGTGGGCGTCACGGGCCCGGTTGCGCATCACCCAGGGCTGGGCCTCCACCTCGGCGGGGGTCAGGTCCCGCCGCGTGCCGATCCCCCGAGGCGAGATCTTCACCGCCTGGAGGGCGGACACCTCGACCGAAGGCGTAATCGGACCAGTGAGGCGGACGGTTCCCTCCACCACCACGAGGACCCAACCGCCAGCGGCGCGGCGGATGGCGGTGAAGGCGGCGTCGTCGGTGGAGACCACGGCGTCGGAGAGGTGCAGCTCGTACCCGTTGCGGCCGGTAGGGCCGGGCACGGCGCGATGCCAGCTCCTCCCCTCCTCCTGGCGGACGACCACGGAGGTGGAGCCGTCCGCCCGGACGTTGGCCAGGAAATGGCACCGCCCGTTGGCGTCGACGCGGGTGACCGACCCGCCGGGGTGCACACGCTGGGCCAGGGCTCCGGGCGCGGCACTGAGCTCTTCGGCGTGGCCCGAGATGACCGAGCCCTCCACCGTGGCGCCGCTGCCCGGTGCCCGCTCCATGCCCTTACGGTGCCACGCGCCGTGGTCGCCGGCGTGGACCCCGCGGTGGGAGATGACCATCCCGACCGCCGGCGATGAGGACGGTGCTCACGGCGAGGTCCGGCTGCGTCGGCCGGGCTGGCGCGGTGGCGGCAGCCGGAGCGAGCTGAGGTCCTGGGTCTGCGCCAACCACCGGTCGAAGCCGGGGAGGTCGAAGGCCAGGTGGCCGTAGCGTGGGGTGTGCACGACGTGGTGCTCGTTCAGCAGGGCGTGACGTGCCACCGAGAGCTGGGAGGGAGTGCGTCCCACGGCGGCGGCGATGTCCCTGGTGGCCACCATGGTGCCCCCGAAGGCGGCGATGGCCTTCACCATGGCTCGCTCGGTGGTGTCCAGGCGGTCCCAGCGGGGCTCGTAGAGGTTGACCGCCAGCCACCGATCGGCATCTTCGATGGCGCCCGTCGCCTCGGCCAGGGTAAGCCGTCCTCCTTCGCCCACGCGTTCCCACGCCCGGTGGCCGTAGAGCTGGATGGCGAAGGGATAGCCCTGGGAGCGGTCGACCAGCAGCTCGAGCGCCTCACCGTCGATGGCAATGCCTCCGGTGGCCAAGGGCTCCAGGTACGCCACCCGGGTGGCGTCCGGACCGAGGTCGGTGAGCTGCACCTTGTCCTGGCGTTCGAAGAAGGTGCAGGCCCGGGCGAGGTGGCGTGGCGTGTTGTGCAGCCCGGCGATGGCCATGCTCACCGGAAGTCCTCGGCGGCGCTCCAGCTGCTGCACGGTGTTGCCCAGCAGCTCGAGGTCGGGTTGCGCTCGGGCTCGTTGGACTTCGTCCACGACGAACAGCAGGCCCGCTCCCCGTCGCTGGGCCAGCTCGGCGAGCCGCTGGAGCAGGGGGAGGAACTGGCCGGCGTCGGCCCCGGGAAGCTCGACCGAGGCCCGGAGGGGGCGACCGGGTACGGGGACCGCGGCTTCGACACGCCGAGGAAGGCCCTGTGCGGACGCCCGGCGCCCGCCGAGCTGGCGAAGCAGGGCCGGGGCGGCATCGGCCAGCGCCAGGCGGGGCCCGTATTCCGGCGTGCCGCTGTAGTCGACCACCGCCCAGCCCCACTCCTGGTGCACGTGCTCGGCGATCTCGGTCAGCAGCACCGTCTTGCCCACGCCCCGGGGCCCGTAGAAGACGTGGTGGTAATGGGCGTGCCCGGGGCCGGCGGCGAGGTCCTCGAACACTGTCTGGAGGATCTCGTGGCGACCGGCCAGCACGGGTGGGCGGGTCCCCCACGACGGGTTGAAGGGATTTCTAGACATGTGTAGAACCATGGTCCCCGGTCGGCGTCAGCACGAGGCGAGGGCACCCGACCAGCGGCGTAGAAGCGACTATATCCTTCCATCAGCTGCTAGCGAAAGGGGCAGCCGCCGTTCGGGATCGAGCGCCAAGGGGGTGGTCATGCGCTTGGGGACCGGTCGAATGACCGACCGGTCATGCCGGGCGGCGCCCCACGGCGATGAACTGCGGCATCCACAGCAGCGCTCCCGGTCGCTGGGCGAACCGTTGCCGGGCCTGTTCCGACTGCTCCGCCTCCGACGGGCCGAGAGCGCCGGCGGCGACCATGGCGTCCTGCGCCGCCCGAAGGGGGCCGCCGAGGGCCATGGCGGCGGCAGGGATGCAGGCGTAGGCCCCGGCAGTCTCCACGACCTCGAGCCCGGCCTCGGCGAGCAGCACGGGCAGACGTGGTCCCATGCGGACGTCGTTGCCCATGGCCCGATGGAACTCGGCGTAGCGGCGGTGCTGGGCCTCGAGCTCGGGGTCCGCCGGGCTGGTGCGGGCGCCGTCGAGGTCGGTGTCGACGAGGTAGACGAAGCCTCCTGGCGCCAGGAGATCTGCCAGATGCTGAACAATCGGGGCCGCCGCCTCGCCGGTGTGGATCAGCATGTGGCGGACCATGACGCAGTCCCACGCCTGCAGCTCCAGACCAGTGGCCTGACCCGTGCCGGCGACGACCTCGGCCCACGCCATCTCGGCGGTGTCGAGCGCATCGCGTGCAGCCGCCCGAGCGGCGGGGTCGGGTTCCACGCCGATGGCCCGGCCGTCCCGGCCCACGAGCCGAGCCAGCTCCACCAGCACCGCTCCAGGCCCGCAGCCGACGTCGGCGACCCGGGCCCCGGGAACCACGCCGGCCCGGGCCCATCGGTCGGCTTCGTCCAGACGGGCTGCCACGGCCATTTGCCGGTACCGGACGCGCTCCGCCTCGTCGAGCCGTAGGGCGTAACCCCCGGTCACCACGGCGACGCTAGCGCCGAGCACCCCCTGGCCAGGGCGAAACACCTTGCGGAGGTTTCGTCGTCACTGCGACCGGCTCCGGCCGCCGGGTGCGCATCTACGGTGAGATGGTGGCGGCGCTCTGGGCGCACGCCGGCGCCGTGGGCGGCGAGTCTCCGCCCCGGCTCACACTTCGGTGACCCGGTCGATCATGGCGAGGAACCGGTCGGCGTCGAGGCTGCCGCGGGTGGCGCCCACGCCGTCGAGCGCGTCGAGCCCGGCGAACTGCTCGACGTTCTCGTCGGCCACGGTGCCCCCGTACAGCACCTCGGGACGGTTGGAGCCCAGCCGGTGAAGCTCCGCCTTGAGGTGCTCCACCACGGGGCCCACGTACTCGGCGTCCGCCGGCCGCTCGGCGCCAATGGCCCAGGTGGGCTCGTACACCACGAGCACCTGCTGGCGGGTGAGGTCGACGCCGCGCACCCCGTGCCGTAGCCGCTGCTCGGTCTGAGCCAGGGCGTCGTCGCCCTGCTCGTCCTCCCCCACGAAGAGAATGGGCACAAGGCCGGCGCCGGCCACCGCCGCCACCTTGTCGGCGACCTGGTCGTCGGTCTCCCCGGCGGCGCGTCGCTCGCTGTGGCCGACCATCACGTAGTCGACCAGGCCCCGCAGCATGGGCGCGGCGACCTCGCCGGTGTAGGGGCCCTCCGGCTCCCAGTGGCAGTTCTGCGCCCCCAGCCGGACCAGCCGCTCCTCGGCCTCCGCCCGCAGCGGGGCCAACGCCACGAAGGGGGCGCAGACGATCACCAGCGGAAGATCGTGCTCGTGCCGGCGCCGGCGACGGAGACCTTCTTGGATGGTGCGCAGCAGCGCCAGCGCCTGGTCGACCGTCGGGTACATCTTCCAGTTGGCGAGGACGTACCGCATCGAGCCGCCGCCGGCGTGCCGGTCGGCGCCGGTCAGGCCGGCGAGGTGACGGGCTCCGGTCGGACCCAGCGCCGTTCGGCGTCGGCGATGCGAGCGGCGTCGAACACCGCCTGCACCCGAAGACCTTCCTCCAGCGAGGGTTCGGGCACGCCGCCCTCCCTGATGGCCGACCAGAAGCTCTTCGCCACCCGGGTGAAGGCGGCGGTGGAGCTGGCGTCGAGCGGCCCCTCGCACTGGAGCTCCTCGCCGGCGCGTCCCCACCACAGCCTGCGGTCGGCGTCGAGGCGCACTGTGCCCTCGTCACCGTGGACCTCGATGACGTCGCCCCGGTCGTGGCGGGCGGTGGCCGCCATGCTCACGGTCCCCAGACCTCCGCCCCGGAAGCGCAGGAGCACGACGTAGGTGTCCTCGGCGCTGACCGGGCGCAGCTCGCCGTCGTCGCCTGCGGTACGCAGTGGCACTCCGACCTCGGTGGCGGCGGCGACGGCCTCCACGTCGGGGAAGATCTCGAGCACCAGGTCGAGGTCGTGGACCCCGTAGCCCTGCAGCCGGCCGCCGCCGAGCGTGGCGTCGTGGACCCAGGTGTGCGACCGGGTGTAGGGATCGGCATGGTCGGAGCGGATGAGCGAGACCGAGACCATCCGGGGCCGGCCCACCACGTCGCGGGCGCACTCGATCAGCCGCCGGCGCACGTCCTTCAGTCGCAGCTCGTAGTCGACGGCGCCGACCACGCCGGCGGCGCGGATGGCGTCCACGATCCGCCGCGCCTCGGCCAGGTCGTTGGCGAGGGGCTTCTCGCACATCACGTGCAGTCCCCGCTCGGCGGCGGCGATGGCGAACTGGGCGTGGGTGGTCACCGGCGTGGCCACGTGCACCGCTTCGAGCCCGGGGGCCGACAGCAGCTCGCCGAGGTCGGACGTGCCGAGCGGCACGCCGGCGTCGTCGGCCAACTCCCGGGCTCGTTCCGGCCGCCGCGACCACACCGCCACCGGCTCGAACTCCTCGAGCTCCTGGTAGACGGGCAGGGCCACCTTCCGGCCGAAGCCGCTGCCGGCGACGGCGATCTTCACGGGCTGGTCCACGTCACCCCCCTCTCTGGTCGAACGGTTTCTACTGGCTGGCGAGGGCGTGCAGGAAGGCCTTCATCCACGGGCCCATGTCGGCCGGCGTGCGGGCCGAGATGAGGTTGCCGTCGACCACGCACTCCTCGTCGACCCAGTGGGCGCCGGCGTTGACCATGTCGTCACGGATGGCGTCGACGCTCGTGGCCTGTCGGCCCTTGACGATGCCGGCGGAGATGGCCACCCAACCGGCGTGGCAGATGAAGGCGATGGGCTTGCTGTCGGCGTTGAACGCCTCCACCAGCGACAGCACCGCCGGCGACCGGCGCAACTTGTCGGGGGCGTAGCCACCGGGCACCACCAGGGCGTCGAAGTCGGCGGCGTCGACGTCGTCGACCGTGGCGTCCACCGGGACGGGGCCGTGGCCCTTCTTGCCGGTGACCGGGTCCGGTGTCAGGCCGGCGAGGGTCACCTCGACGCCTTCCTCCCGAAGTCGGTAGACCGGGTACAGCAGCTCGAGGTCCTCGAACAGGTCTGCGGCCAGTACGAGCACTCGTCGTCCGTTCAGCATGGCAACGGCCTACCCGCCATCCCCGGTGCGTTCACCCCTCCGGGCTGATGCCGCTGCGGCGACGGCGGCGATGGGCCACCATGCGGTCGTGGCCACGAGCGGGCCGAGCAACGTGTGGAACCAAGGACCACCCCCGGCACTCAAGAGGGGTGTGGACTCGCTCGCCCTTTCTCCTGGGGACCAGGACCGGCAGCCCTTGGTGGCGGACGACGGCGTCGAAGTGCTGTTCCGTTCGTCGTACGTGCCCATGGTGCGCCTGGCCACGTTCCTGGTGGGACGCAGCGAGGTCGCCGAGGAGCTGGTCCAGGACGCGTTCGTGCGGGTGGCGCCCAAGCTCTCCTACGTGGAGACGCCGGCGGCCTACCTGCGCGTCGCGGTGGTCAACGCCTGCCGGTCGTGGCAGTGCAAGCAGGGCCGCGAGCGCAGCGCTCTGTCGGTGCTGGCCGGGGACCGGGACCAGATGGTGAGCGACCGACCCTGCGAGCTCACCGACGCCCTGGCCCGGCTCCGCCAGCGCCAACGGGCGGCCATCGTCCTGCGCTACTGGGAGGACCTGCCCGAGGCCGAGATCGCCGAGCTGCTGGGCTGCCGCCCGGGCACGGTGAAGTCGCTGCTCAGCCGGGGGCTGGCCGCACTGCGCCACGAGTTTGGAGATGACGATGCCTGAGCTGGAGAGCGACCTGCGCACCCGGCTGCGCCAGGACGCGGAGCGGGTCCGTCCCGACGTGGACGCCGCCTGGTCGGAGGTCAGCCGGCGCCTGGCTGCTGCCCCCCCTGTCGGGAGCCGGGCGCCGGCATGGCCGCGGCCGTGGTTGGCCGCTTCGGTGGCCGCCGCCCTCCTGGCCGTCCTCGCCGCGGTCGTGCTCGTCCCCGGCGACGGGCCCACCACCATGGCCGTGGGCCCAGCGTCCGACTCGGCCGACCAGGCCGGCGACGCCCCCGAGCAGGCGGCCCGGATGCGTGCCGCCCGCGAGGCGGGCACGCCTCGACCGACGACCACCCCGTCGCAGCAGGACGGAGAGGCGCCGGCCGACCGGGGCGCCTACGTGGGCCCCTTCGAAGGCATGTTCCCGGCCGTCAGCTGGGACACCTACGACCGCCTCCGCGACGAGATGGCCACGGGAAGCCGGGCGTGGGCCGCCGACCCCGAGCAGGTGGCGACCAGGTTCCTGCGGGAGGTGATCGGCGCCGAGCCCGACGGCCAGCTCCGCCTGATCGGTGACCAGGTCGCCGAGTACGAGTGGTCGGGCGGGCACCTGGTCCTCTGGCGCTACGGGCCGCCGGGCGACCCCTGGGTCGTCACCGCCGCCGACGCCGCCGGCGTGGAGGTCGGCATCGGCCACTACCGGTGGGTCGAGCTGTTCGTGGGCGTCCGCCTGGAGCGGGCGGGCACGGTCACCGTCAGGACCGGCGCCTTGGACTCCGAGTGGGTGGCCGCCCACACCGCCGAGGTCACCGCCGGCGGCACCACCGAAGCCCGCCTCCAGGTGGGCGGGGAGGACATCCCCGGTCCCGACGCCCTGCTCGTGGAGGTCCGGGTGGACTTCGCCGACGGCTCCTCGGCCCACGCCCGGTACCGGGCCGACGCCATCGGCTCCCCGCCCGGCGGGTAACGCCGGCGGCGGCACCCGCCGGCGCCCGTGCCTGACGGGGAGAACGATGGGGTAGGCCGGGGCCATGGCATCCCCACCCCAGATCGTCGTCTGGAGCGACTACATCTGACCGTTCTGCTACGTCGCCCTCGAGCGGGCGACGTGGCTGGAGCGCCGGTACGGCGCCGAGATCATCTGGCTCCCATTCGACCTCCATCCCGAGTACCCGCCCGAAGGCATCCCCCGGGAGCAACTCGAGGCCCGTTACGGGGACGGGTTCTCTGAGCACGTCCGCACGATGATCGAGGGTGCTGGCTTCGGCCACCGGCCGCCTCCGAGGGTCCCGAGGTCGCTTCGCTCCCTGGAGCTGGCCGAGTGGGCGAGAGACGAAGGGCGCCACGACGCCCTCCACGCCCGGCTGTTCGCCGCCTATTGGTCAGACGGACGGGACATCGGCGACCTGGACGTGCTGGTGGCGGTGGCTGCCGACGCCGGCCTCGACCCGGACAAGGCCAAGGAGGTGCTCGAGGAGGGCCCGTACGCCGATCGGGTTCGGGAGTCCACCGAAGCTGCCCACCGTGTGGGCGTCGACGCCGTTCCCGCCTGGCTGATCGACCGCTCGCAGCTCGTCCTCGGGGCCCAGCCCCACGAGGTCTTCGCCGAGGTTCTCGATCAGCTCGGTCACGCCCCGCTGGAGGGCGCCGAGGAGGACCGCCTGGGCCCGCCGGGGCTCTGACCGTCCCGGACCGCTGCCGGCCCCGGGGAAGGGTTCAGTCGATGGGCAGGCGGGCGAGGAGCTCCGCCTTCTTCTCGTCGTACTGCTCCTGATCGATCTGCTTCTTCTCGAACTGGCGGTGGACCTGCTCGATCTGCTCGAGCAGCTCGCCGGCCGAGAGCTCGCCGCCCGAGTCGGCCGGCGCCGTCGGCGTCGCTTCCTCCTCCGTCTCCTCCGGCTTGGACTGGCGACGCTCACGCTTGGCGGCGGCGTTGGCCTTCTTTGCGCGGTCCCGCTGCAGCTTGGCAAAGCTCGTTCGTTGGGCGCCCATCGACCTTCTCTTCTCGTCCTCGTGCGTCGGTCGCCGGCACTGACGACCGGTTTCTCCCGCCGACTGTAGGGGCACAGGTCCCGGTTGACTCACTCCGTCCCCGACTCGCTACCGTCAGCGTCGTCGTGGAGGTCCTGTCCAGCCGTGTCCTGCTCCGGCCCGTCGAGCTCGAGCGCTCGCTGGCGTTCTACGGTGAGACGCTGCGCCTGGCCACCTACCGCGAGTTCGGCGAGGGCGATCGGCGGGGAGTGGTGTTCTTCACCGGCGGTGGGTTTCTCGAGGTCTCGGGGCGGGCCCCCGGTCCGGCGGGGCCCAACGTGGCGCTGTGGTGGCAGGTGCGGGACCTCGACGTCGTGCACGCCGAAATGGGCCAGCGCGGGGTGACCATCCTGCGCCCTCCGGTGCTGGAGCCATGGGGGCTGCGGGAGCTGTGGATCGCCGACCCCGACGGCGTGCGCATCGCCCTCATCGAGGTCCCCGAGGACCACCCGCTGCGTCGCCGTTGAACTGGGCCCGGGGGTGCGGTCCCGGTTGCGCCGTCGCCCGGGCGGGTAGCTGCCCGCCCGACGGACGACCACGGAGGTGCAGTGACGATGGGAAGCGCCCACACGCCGGCCGACGACCTGGTGTACGACCTGGTGAGCATCCAGTACCACGCCCTGAAAGGGGCCCAGGTCTACGACCAGTACCTGAAGGACGCCCAGGGCAACGCCGAGGCCGAGGAGTTCATCACCCAGGTCAAGGAGGAGGACGCCCGCCGGGCCCAGCGCTGCCACGAGTTGCTGGGCGAGCTGACCAAGGGTGGCGGGATCGGCTGAGTCGTGACCGGTCGCCGTTGCCGGCGACCATGAGACGCCGGCCGCGGTGACCGGCCGGGAGGGGCCCAGCGGCCGCCGGTGTAGCGTGCCGGCGTGCAGCTCAGGGACGCCGAGCTGGCCGTAGCCGTATCCGTTGTCGTGTCGCTCGTCCTGGCCACCGCCGCGGCGGTGGCCATGTCGACGCCCCGCGAGAGCGAGGCGGGCGCCCCCATCGTTGCCAGCGAGCCGGCTGAGAGCCCGGTCGCCGAGGACGACCCCGAGGACGTGCCCGAGGCGTGCGAGCCGGCGCCACTCGAGCGCCGGGCGGCCCAGGTGCTGGTGGTGGGCCTGCCCGGCGTGACGGTGTCCTCCGACCCGATGGTCGGCGAGGTGCTCGACGTGGGCGTCGGCGGGGTGCTCCTCACCGGCGCCAACGTGGAGACGGGCACCCAGGTCGCCCGGCTCGTCGGCGAACTGCGGGCCCGGGCCCGGGGACCGCTGGTGGTGACCGCCGACGAGGAGTCGGGCAGGGTCTCCACGTTCCGCGAGCTCTTCGGCCCCGGCCCGTCGGCCCGCTCCCTGGCGCGCACCCGGTCGCCGGCCGAGGTCCGTGCCGCGGCCGAGGACCTCGGCTCCGACCTGGCCGCGCTGGGCATCGACGTCGACCTGGCACCGGTGGTCGACCTCGACGCCGGGCCGGCGTACGGGGTCATCGGGGACCGGTCCTTCTCCGGTGACCCGGCCACGGCCGGGACCTACGCGCTGGCGTGGGCGCGGGGACTGGCCGCCGGGGGGGTGCGCCCCACGGCCAAGCACTTCCCCGGCCACGGCCGGGTGACCGAGGACACCCACCGCCAGGTCACCCGGGTGGACGTCACCGTCGAGGAGCTGACCGCCACCGACCTGCGCCCCTTCGCCGCCCTGATGGACGCAGGCGTGCCCCTGGTCATGGTCGACCACGTGGTGTACACCGACCTCGACCTCGACCTCCCGGCCAGCCTGGCCCCCGCCGCCTACCAGCTGCTGCGGGAGATGGGCTTCGACGGCGTGGCCATCACCGACTCGCTGGGCATGGCCGCGGTCAACCTCCGGTGGTCGTTCCCCGAGGCGACGGTGATGGCCGTGGCCGCCGGGGCCGACGCCGTCCTCACCACCGACGGCCGCCAGGCCCGGGCCATGCGCGACGCCCTGGTCGACGCCGTGCGTTCGGGGCGCCTCGACGAGGAGCGCCTCGACGAAGCTGCCGGGCGCATGGTGGCCCTGGCCGAGGGCGACACCGAGGCCCTGGTGTGCCGGGCGGTCACCATCCCCGCCCTGTCCCTGGCAGCCGGGTGAGGGCGGGGCGATGAAGGGCGTGATCCTCGCCGGCGGGTCCGGCAGCCGGCTGTACCCCCTCACCCGCATCACCAACAAGCATCTGTTGCCCATCTACGACCGGCCGATGGTGACCTACGCCATCGAGGCCATGGTCGACGCCGGCGTGACCGACCTCATGCTGGTGACGGGCGGTACCCATGCCGGGGAGTTCTTTCGCCTGCTCGGCAACGGGCACGAGTACGGCATCGACCGCCTCTTGTACGCCTACCAGGACCGCCCGGGCGGCATCGCCGAGGCCCTGGGTCTGGCCGAGCGCTTCGTGGGGGGTGACCAGGTGCTGGTGATGCTCGCCGACAACATCGTCGAGCGTTCCATCCGGCCGGTGGTCGAGCGCTTCTCCGCCCAGGAGCGTGGCGCGCGGGTGGTGCTGTCGAGAGTCGTCGACCGGAGGCACCTGCGCCACCTCGGCGTGCCCGAGCTCGACGGGGACGGACGCATCGTGCGCATCCTCGAGAAGCCGGCCGACCCGCCCAGCAGCTTCGCCGTGACCGGGCTGTACTTCTACGACGGCACGGTGTTCGACGTCATCCCCACGCTGACACCGTCGGGCCGGGGCGAGCTGGAGATCACCGACGTGAACAACTGGTTCGTCTCCCAGGGCCTGATGGAGCTGGACGTGCTCGACGGCTTCTGGGGAGACGCCGGCGAGTCGATCGACGCGTACTACGAGGTCAACGACTTCGTGCGGGCCCACGGCGCCAACCACGCCGAGCCGGCGCCGGACTGATCCCCCGTGCGGGGGCCAGCGACCACTGACCAGTGGGGCAGCGGTCAGCGGGCGTCGGGGCGGAAGTAGGCCCGGGTGCCCTGGGCCTCGACCGCAGCTCCGAGCCGCCGCAGGCCGTGGGCGTAGGCCGCGGTGCGCAGGTCCACCTTCATCTCGGTGGCCAGGTCGAGCACCGCCGCCGTCTCCGTGGTCATGATGCGCCGGAGCCGGGCGTGCACCTGGTCGAGGTCCCACCGGTCGCCGCTGCGGTTCTGGACCCACTCGAAGTAGCTCACGGTGACGCCGCCGGCGTTGGCCAGCACGTCGGGGACCACGAGGACGCCCCGGTCGGCGAGGGTGGCGTCGGCCTCGGCGGCGACGGGGCCGTTGGCCACCTCGACCACGGCCCCGGCCCGAACCCGGCCGGCGTTGGCGGCGGTGATCTGGTTCTCCCGCGCCGCCGGCACCAGCAGGTCGACGTCGAGCTCCAGCAGCTCGGCGTTGGACATCTCTTCGGCGCTCACGAGCTCGCACACCGAGCCCTCGCAGTACACCGCCTCCAGCCGGCGGGTCTCGGCCTTGCGGCGCATGAGGCTGGCGACGTCGAACCCGTCGGGGCGGTGGATGGCGCCTCGTGAGTCGCTGACGGCCACGACGCGGTAGCCGTCGCGTTGCAGCAGCAGGGCGACGTGCTGGCCGGCGTTGCCGAACCCCTGCACGGCCACCCGGGTGTCGGCCGGGTCCCACTGCTCGCGCCGCTCCAGCTCCTTGATGGTGTAGTAGGCGCCCCGACCGGTGGCGTCCTCCCGGCCCAGGCTCCCGCCCAGCTCGACCGGCTTGCCGGTGAAGGCCGCCGGCACCCGCCGGCCACGGAGGGTGGAGTACTCGTCCATCATCCAGCCCATGACCATCTCGCCGGTGTAGAGGTCGGGGGCGGGCACGTCGGTCTCGGGTCCGATGAAGTTCCCGAGGTGGGCGACGAAGCCCCGGCTGAGGCGCTCGAGCTCGAGCTTGGAGAGCAGCTTGGGGTTGACCGCCACCGCTCCCTTGCCGCCACCGAAGGGGATGCCCACCACCGCACACTTCAGCGTCATCAGCAGGGCGAGGGCCTTGACCTCGTCCAGGGTCACCCCGGCGTCGTAGCGGATGCCGCCCTTGGCCGGTCCGCGGGTGTCGTCGTGGCGGACGCGGAAGCCCTCGAAGATCTGCAGCGAGCCGTCGTCCATCCGCACCGGCACCGAGACGTGCATGGTGGCCTTGGGGTGCTGGAGTCGCACCAGCGTCTCCCGCTCGATCCCCACCTGCGCCGCCGCCCGCTCGAGCGTCCCGACGACGTCGGCGAAGAAGTCGTGGCCCTGGCCCATGTGCCCTTTCCCCGGCGACCGGCTCCGGGCGCCGGCGGCCATTCGACCACATGGGTCGCCTCGGGGGAGTGCGCCCGCCGGCCGACCTGCGGGTGGGCAGCTCAGGCGGGGTCGGGCCAGGAGAGGCTGAAGCAGCGCTGGTCGAGGGTGCCCGGCGACCAGTGGCCCCACAACCAGAAGAAGGCTCGGCGCGTCGAGTCGGTCCAGCGCAGCGCCTCGCGATCGGCGATGCGCCGCACGACCTGGCGGATGCCGCCCTCGTGCACGACGTAGCCGGCCCACGTGCCGGGGAAGTCCTGGGGCGAGCCCACCTCGACCACGGTGAGAGGCCCCCAGCGGTGGCGGCGGTGGCGGTGGCTGTGACCGCTCGTCACGAGCGTGGCCGGGTTGGCGTCGGCCAGGGCGCGCAGGAAGGGCCGGCCCTCGACACCCGGTACCCCCTGCGGGGGGTGGGTGGCGACCCGGTGCCGCTCGGGGTGGTGGTGGATGGCGACCACCGCCGGCCCGCTGGCCTCCGCCGCCAGCCGGGCCACCTCGTCGGTGATGCCGGCGAGGGTCCCTTTGTCTTCTCCCGGGATGGTGGTGTCGCCCAGCACCAGGCGCACGCCCGGCAGGTCGCGGGCCACAGCGCCGCCGGAACGGAGCCGGATGCCGGCGCCGGCGAGGATCTCGCCTCCGGCCACCGCCCCTTCGCACACGTCGTGGTTCCCGGGGATGGCCTCCACCGGTACCCCTGCGCCCGACAGCAGCTCGGCCGCCGATCGCCACTCGCCGACCTCGCCGTGGTCGGTGAGGTCCCCCTTGGCCACCACCAGTTCGGCACCCCAGTCCCGCAGCTCGGCCACCGCCGCCCGCAGGCACAACTGCGGCGGCGGCTCGTCCCCGTCGTCGGGGTGGGGGATCGCCGGCCACTTGCCGAACTTCGGGTCACCGAGGTGGATGTCGTTGACGGTGGCGAAGCGGAACAGCTCCCGTCCCGGCGGTGGCGCCAGCGTCCGCAATCGCCCGGCAGGCGCCGGAGGCGCTCCTTCGCTCTCGACCACGAGCTCCATGGAGCGGTCGGGGGGGAGGCCGTCCAACAGCGCCGCCACCGGGCCGCCGTGGCCCTCCACCACGACCTCGGCACCGCCGGCGGTGACCCGTGTCGCGCCCGGGGGCAGGCAACCCCACACGAGCTGAGCGGTGGTGTCCTCGACGGCGAAGACCACGGGCACCGACGGGCTCGGGCCCCCCAGCGTGCTCAGGGCAACGAGGCGGCCACCCGGGCCGCCTCCCGATGGCGCAGGGCGACGTTGACCCGCAGTCGCTCCAGGTGCTGCTGGACCGTCCTCTGCCCCTGGGGCACGGGGCGCTCGCTGAGGAAGTCGTGCACCGCAGCCGCCTGCTCAGGTGTGGACAGGGCGGTGACGCCCCCCAACATGATGGGGATGGCGTTGTCGGGGAAGCGGGCGACGATCGCCTCCCAGTTGTGCTCGACGAAGCGCCAGGCCACGTCGTTGACGTCGCGGTTGCCGAGGAAGCGCATCACGACGTAGGGGGCGTTCTGCGAGCGGATGGCGTCGGTGAGGGTCATGGCCAACGTCTGCTGGGCCAGGTCTGGGTCGGGGAAGCGGGCCAGGGCGTAGAGGTAGCGCACCGACTCCTGGGGCGAGGGCGAGCTGCGGTAGCGCTCCAGGAAGGTGGCGTGGTCGTCGGTCGTGCCCTTGGAGGCGACCACGTTTGCGACGGCGGCGGCCACGTCGGGGTCGAGCGAGGAGGGGTCGGTGAGGTAGGCGCCGTGGGCCCGCCGGGCCTGCGCCTGCACCTCGCCGTCGTCACCGAGCACGCCGGCGGCGGTAAGCAGGATGCCCCGCAGCGCTCGGGTGAGCTCGTCCTCGCCGGGGCCCGGCTCCCAGCCCAGGCGCTGGAAGGCCGGACCGACCAGGCGGCGCACCCAGGCCTGGAAGCGGTGGCGAGGCTCGCCGTCGAGGAGGTGGTCGACGGCGCCGAGGACCCCCGTCAGGGTGGCCCACACCGTGCGGTCGGTCTCGTCGCGGAACCCCTGGGCCAGCTCCAGCAGGTCGGGGGCCGGCGTCTGCCCGGCCAGCACCGCCGCCCAGGTGTCGTCGACGAGTGCCGCCCGCTCGACCGGGGCGAGCCCGGAAAGCGACCCCCGCAACGAGCCCAGCAGCCGAGGGCCGTAGCCCACCCGGTAGAAGCCGGAGGCGCCGGCGTTGACCACGACCGGATCGCCCTCGACCGCCACCTCGGTGTCGTCACTCTCCAGCAGCAGGCGCACCGGCTCGCCTCCGGCCGACGCCAGCAGGGGGACCGGCCAGGTCGCCGGCTCGGCCTCGTCAGCGCCGGCGAACAGGAATCGCTGCTGGTCGAGGCGCAACCGGCCGTCCTCGGCCTCGGCGCCGACCAGGGGGTAGCCACCCCGGAAGATCCAGGCGTCCATGATCCGCCGCACCGGCGCCCCCGTCGCCTCCTCGATGGCGTCCCAGAGCTCGGTGGTCTCGGCGTTGCCGTAGGCGTGGGCGGCGAGGTAGCGGCGGATGCCGTCCCGGAAGCCCTCGGTGCCGAGGTACTGCTCGAGCATGCGCAGCACCGACGCGCCCTTGACGTAGGTGAGCACGTCGAACATGCCCTCGGCGTCCTGGGGGGAGTGGACGGGGTACTCGATGGGCCGGGTGCTGGCCAGGGAGTCCACGGCGAAGGCGGCCGAGCGCTCGGAGGAGAACGTCTCCCACCGTCGCCACTCGGGCTTGTAGGCGTCGACGGCGGCGACCTCCATGAAGGTGGCGAAGGCCTCGTTCAGCCACAAGCCGTTCCACCAACGCATGGTCACCAGGTCTCCGAACCACATGTGGGCCAGCTCGTGGGCCACCACGTCGGCCACTCGCTCCAGCTCGGCGCGGGACACGGCGTCGGGATCGACGAGCAGGACCTGCTCCCGGAAGGTGATGGCACCCAGGTTCTCCATGGCGCCGAACGCGAAGTCGGGCACGGCGATCAGGTCGCACTTGTCGCCGGGATAGGCGATGCCGTAGTAGTCGCCGAACCAGCGCAGGCAGAACTGCGCGACGTCCAGGGCGAAGGGCGCCAGGTGGCCCTTGCCGGGCACGTGCACCACCCGCAGCGGCACGCCGTCGACGTCGACGGGCTCGGTGGCTTCCAGAGGGCCGACCACGAAGGCCACCAGGTACGTGCTCATGGGGATGGTGTCGGCGAAGCGCACGGCGACGCGGCCGTCGTCGGTGGGGCGCTCGTCGACCACCGAGGTGTTGCTCACCGCCAGCAGGCCCTCGGCCACCACCAGCGTCACCGCGAACACCGCCTTGCGGTCGGGCTCGTCCCAGCACGGGAACACCCGCCGGGCGTCGGTGGCCTCCATCTGGGTGGTGGCGATGACGTGGCTGTTGCCGGCGTCGTCGGTGTACACGCTGCGGTAGAAGCCGGCGAGCTTGTCGTTCAAGACGCCCCGGAAGCGCAGGTGCAGCGTCCAGTCGCCGGCGTCCGCCGTGTCGGCCAGCGCCAGCGTGAGCCGCTCCTTCCGCGGGTCGAGGGCGGGCTCAGCGGCGAGCCGGCTGCCGTCGCCGGCGGTCAGACACGCGTCGACGATCTCGAGCTCCACGGCGTTGAGCACCACCTCGCCGACGGGCTCGGTGATCTCCACGGCGATGGCGGCGGTGCCGTCGAAGGTGGAGGTGTCGAGGTCGGGCTCGATGCGCAGCTCGTAGCGGCGGGGGACGATGGTCCGTGGCAGCCGGTGCCCGTCGTCCTGGACCTCGGGCTCCCCCTCTTGTTGCATGCCGGGATGGTAACGGGGTGAGAGGCGTTGCCTGCGGTGGCGATGATCCACCGCGAGCTGATGGTGCGCCGCAGGTACTCCGGGCCGCACGGCGCCTGAGTCCGCGGCGCCGACGCTGACCAGGGATCCTGTACGTTCTCGAACGTGGAGACCGTCGGTGCACCGGAACTGCTCATCCTCCTCGTGCTCGTCGCTCTCCTGGTCGCCACGTTCTATGGCGCCTACCGGGCGTTCACCAGCGGCGACACCGGTTGGGGTATCGGGATCCTGGTCGCCTGGCTCGTCGGCCTCGGCTGGCTGGTCGGCGTCATCTACCTGCTGACCGTGGACCGTCGCCGGCGTACCGCTTGATCAGTGTCCTGACCTCGGGCGCTAGCTTGCGCCCGTGGACACTCGCTTCGACGTCGTCGGCATCGGCAACGCCCTGGTGGACGTCATCGGCCAGGTCGACGACGCCTTCCTGACCGGCCACGGCCTGGTGAAGGGCTCGATGGCGCTGCTCGACGCCGGCCGGGCGCTCGTGCTCCGGGACGACCTGGGCCCGGCGGTGGAGCGCTCCGGTGGCTCGGCGGCCAACACGCTCGCCGGCGTGGCGTCACTGGGTGGGCGGGGCGCGTTCATCGGCAGCGTCGGCGACGACCGGCTCGGGAAGGTGTTCGCCGACGACATCCGCTCCGTGGGCGTGGAGTTCCACTCCGGGCCCACCCCGGCCCAGGCCCCCACCGGGTGCTGCCTGGTGGCGGTCACCCCCGACGCCGAGCGCACCATGTCGACGCTGCTGGGAGCCGCCGCCGAGCTCGATCCCGGTGACGTGGACGAGCACCTCGTGGCCGGGGCCGCGGTCACCTACCTGGAGGGTTACCTCGTCGAGCAGAAGGGGGCCCGTGAGGCGTTCTACAAAGCGGCAGCTGCCGCCCACCGAGCCGATCGGAAGGTGGCACTGACGCTGTCCGACTCGATGTGCGTGGGCCGGTTCCGCCAGGAGTTCGTCGAGCTGGCGGAGGGGACGGCCGACCTGCTGTTCGCCAACGAGGACGAGCTGCGGCTGCTGTACGGCACCGACGACGCCGACGAGGCCCTCACCGAGGCCGAGCGCCGGTGCGCGCTGGTCGCCCTGACCCGGGGCTCCCGCGGTTCGACGGTCGCCGCCGGTGGCGAGCGCCACCACGTGCCCGCGGTGAGCGTTCCCCGAGTCGTCGACACCACGGGCGCCGGCGACCTGTACGCCGCCGGCTTCCTCCACGGCCTCAGCCGGGGCTGCGACGCCGAGACCTGCGGGAAGCTGGGGGCCGTCGCCGCTGCCGAGGTGATCACCCACCTGGGCGCCCGGCCGGAGACGCCGCTCGACACCCTGGTCGGGACCCTCCTGGACTAGCGACGAGTCGTCAGCGCCGGAGCGGTCAGCGGCCCTCGCTGTCGGGCTCGGGAGGCAGGAACTCGAAGGTCAGGTCGCCCAGGCGCACCAGGGTGGACGCCACCCAGCCGCCGATGCCGCCGAACTGGTCGTCGAGCACCGAGCCGTCGGCCAGCGTCCGCTCGTCGAGGGGGATGCTGCCTTCGTAGGCCACCTCGATGGCGAACTCCCCGTCGCTCAGGTCACGTCCGCACGTCTGCTCGATCGTCGCCCCCGACCGGGCGAGGGTGTCCCCGCCGATGGGCGGACTGGCGTCGGGCAGCGCCCCCAGCACCCGTTCCGGGTCCGGACGGCGGGCTAGGCGCTGGATGCGCAGCGTCACCTCGACGAGGATCTCCGGCGGTTCGTCCAGGGGCTCTTCGATGTACCAGTTGCGGTAGGCGGTCTGCGACCAGGTGGGCCAGTCGAGGGTGAGGTCGGCCCGCACCCGCGGCGGCGACCCTTCCCCCGGCAGGCCGTAGCTGGTCTCCCACGTCACGTCGCCCAGCAGTACGTCGACCTGGAAGCGCTCCTCGAAGGTCTGGCGCTCGAGCAGGGCGCTCTCCATGGCGTCGCGCAGGGCGCCGATGGCGTCGGTGAAGACGTGGTCGAGCATCGGCGCGAGGGTAATTGGGTCAGCGTGCGAGGCCCTCACGGGCGAGGGCGCCGACCAGGATGTCGGCCGTGCGTCGCATGCCGAGGGCGTTGGGGTGGTAGGCGGCCGCCGGCGAGAGAGGGACCAGAGGCTCCACCCACCTGGTGCGCGGCAGCTGGCAGGCGTCGTGGCCCACGCTCGGCCCGTAGAGGTCGACGTAGGTTGCGCCGGCCGCCTCGGCCTGGGTGGCGAGCATGGCGTTGAGCTCCTTGTGCTTCTCCCGCAGGTACGGCACGTCGCCGGGGGCGATGGGCATCACCGGCCAGCACCCCAGCCCCGTGTCGGGGAGGATCGAGGGGTAGCCGAGCACGAACAGCCGCGCCTCGGGCGACCGCCGCTGGGCCTGGGCCAGCACGGCGCCCACCTTCGGCCCCGTTTCCGTGATCCGCCGGCTGATCTCGTCGATCCCTCCCCGGGTGTAGAACCTCTGGCACGGCGTCCCCAGAGGCACGACGGCGGTGCATCGCTGGATGATCTCGGCGAAGCCGATGTCGTTGCCGCCGATCTGGAGGCTGACCACGCCGACCTCGGCGTCCAGGGCGTCCAGCT
Source organism: Acidimicrobiales bacterium (assembly GCA_035942035.1). Lineage (GTDB taxonomy): Bacteria > Actinomycetota > Acidimicrobiia > Acidimicrobiales > CADCSY01 > JAHWJR01. The sequence goes on along the minus strand of DASZDK010000041.1, from coordinate 7,033 downwards.
GTGGTGGGTTGGGCCCGCCCAGGACCGGTTGCGGGGCGACGAGGTCGGTGGTGGTGGCGCCGCTGCAGCTGACGTCCCGCAGGAGCGATCCCCGGGACTGGCCGACCAGGTGCGGGTAGTTGCGGTCCGATCGCCAGCACCCCAACGGGTACGGCACCGGATGCGGGATACCCGGGCCGGCGGTGTAGGAGTCGCCCATGGCCACGTAGGTCTCGGTGTCGCCGGCGAGCGCGTCGGGCGCCACCGGCAGGAACAAGAGGGCCACCACGGCGGTGACGGCCACCAGCAAGCGGGGCAGCGCCGGCCTCGGCAGGGTCATGCGAACCTCCTCGAGTCGCAAGCTTTACCCAGAAGCGGGCGTCGTCGCCTCGCCGGCGTCCTCCAGCACCTTCAGCACGGTGCGCTCGCCCCGACGCATGGTGGCGGTGGTGCGAGACGATCCCCAGGCGTCGTCGAGGGACCCGTCCCGGTACGACTCGGGGATGCGGGGGTGGACGTAGCAGTTGCGGCACACGGTGCGGGTGTTGTTCAGGCGTTCGGCGGCAACGTCGATGGCCACGAGCACGTTGTGGTCGGCCTCCTTGACCGTGCGGTAGCCGCCCAGCTCGACCAGCGTCTCGGCAGCCACGACGGTGCCGCCCCAGGTCCGGAAGTCCTTGGCCGTGTGGGAGCCCCCGGTCAGCCGGCGGAGGTAGTCGTTGACGTGGGTCGAGTTCACGTCGACCACCCGATCGCCGTCGACGTACTGGAACAGGTCCTCCCCGGGCAGGTCCTGGCACTGCTTGACGATGCGGGCCAGCTGCCGGTCTCGCAGCGCCACGTCGAACTCCGCCCCGCTCTTGGCCTCGAACTCCAGACGCAGGCGGGCGCCGGCGATGGTGGCGTGGTCGTCCTGGAGGGTGGTCAGCCCGTAGGAGTCGTTGGCGTCGGCGTACTCGTCGTTGCCGATGCGGATGAGGGTCCGGTCGAGCAGCCGTACCACCGCCGCCAGCACCTTCTCCTCCGGCAGGTTCCGGCGGCGGAGGTCGGCCTCGACCTGCTCGCGGATGCCCGGCAGGATCCGGCCGAAGTCCCGCAGGGTGGCGTACTTGTTGGCGTCGCGGATCTCCCGCCAGCGGGGGTGGTAGCGGTACTGCTTGCGTCCCCGGTCGTCGCGCCCGGTCGCCTGGATGTGGCCGTCGGGGCGGGGGCAGATCCACACGTCGGTCCACGCCGGCGGCACGGCGAGGGCCTCGATGCGGGCCCGTTGGGCGGGGTCGTCGATAAGCGAGCCGTCCGGGCGGTGGTACGAGAAGCCCTGACCCCGGCGCCGCCGGGTGATACCCGGAGCGGCGTCGGAGACGTAGCGCAGCCCCGCGTCCTCGGCGGCGCACATCGCATCGTCGGTGACCGCCACGGCACGGACCGTTACCCCGTGGCGTGGACCTCCACGCCGATCTGGTCGAACAGGAAGGCCAGGACGTCGGCCGTCTCGTCGGCCTGCTTGCCCACCGGCTTGCCCTGTCCGTGCCCGGCGCGGGGCTCGACCCGCAGCAGCACCGGATGGTCGTCGCCGCAGGAGGTCGCCCGCTGGAGCCGGGCGGCGAACTTCCGGGCGTGGCAGGGATCGACCCGGCTGTCGCTCTCGGCGGTGGTGATCAGCACGGCCGGGTAGCAGGTGCCGTCGACGACCCGGTGATACGGCGACCAGCCATGCAGCCAGGCGAAGTCATCGCGGCGCTCCGGGTCGCCGTACTCGTGCACCCAGAGGCGGGCGATGAGGAAGCGGGGGAATCGGACCATGTCGAGCAGGGGCACGGCGCAGTGCACCGCCCGGCACACCTCCGGCCGTTGGGTGAGGGCAGCGCCCACGAGGAGCCCCCCGTTGCTGCCGCCGCGGATGGCCAGGCGATCGCGGGAGGTCAGGCCCTCGGCCACCAACCAGTCGGCGGCGGCCAAGAAGTCGTCGAACGACTGCTGCTTGCGGGCGCCCATGCCCGCCCGGTGCCAGTCCTCGCCGTGCTCCGAGCCGCCGCGGATGCCGGCCACGGCGTAGATCCCGCCGGCGTCGGCTACCGCCACCGCCGTGGGCGACCAGCCCGGTCCGTTGGCGATGGCGAAGCCTCCGTAGCCGGTCAGCACCACCGGCGTGTCCGGTGTGGGGCGAACGTCGCCCCGGCGTACCAGGAACATGGGGACTTCCGTGCCGTCGGTCGAGGCGTACACGACCTGCTCCACCATGTAGGCGTCCGGGTCAGGCCCGCCGGCGACGTCGCCACCGCCACCGCCACCGCCGCCCCAAGGCTCGAGGCCGTCCGGCTCCCACCGCAGGAGGGAGGGAGGACGGGTGAACGAGCCGAAGGCCACGAAGGCTCGCTCGCCGCCGGGGTCGGCGTCCAGGCCGGCGAGGGCGCCGATGCCCGGAAGGGGCACCTCGGCGCCCTCCGGCTGGCCGGGGCCGTCGAGGTGGTAGCGGTGGAGGGTGGCCACGGCGACCCGGGTGGACGCCACCAGCAGCGAGGGGCCGGCGACGACCGTTCCCTCGATCACGGCGTTGCTCTCCGGGACCAGCGTCGCCCAGCGGGGCGCCGACGGGTCGGCCACGTGGGCGGTGACCACCCGGCCCCGAGGAGCGCCCAGCGTGGTGTCGCCGTAGAGGCGGTCGCCCACCACTTGCAGCGACGTCACCGCCTCCTCTCCCTCGACCACCACCGTCCGCTCGCCGGTGGCCCGGTCGACCAGGTGCACGTCGACCCGGCTCCAGCCCAGCGACACGTGCACGAGCAGCCAGCGCCCGTCGGGGCTCAGCGAGACGTTGGGCCAGGCGGTCTTGTCCGGCAGGTCGTCGCCGCCCCACACCAGCTCGTCGGTTGCGGGGTCGTCACCGAGCACGTGCCACCACACCCACCGGTGGTAACCGGCCTCGTCCTCGCCCACCGTGGCCGGGTCGGGGTAGCGGGTGTAGGCGAAGGCCGAGCCGTCGGGCAGCCACGCCACGCTCGCGGCCCGGGTGTGGGGGATGACGTCCCCGAGGGAGGCTCCGGTGCCGGCGTCGAGCACCCGAAGCGTGCTGCGCTCGTCACCCCCCTCCGAGGTGCCGTAGGCCACCAGGCGCCCGTCGGGGGAGGGGTGGAACCAGTCGAGGGCGACGGTGGCGTCGCCGGCACCGGCGGCGGGGTCGACCAGGGTGCGGGCTGGCTCGTGGCGGTCGAAGGCGGAGCGGACCACCAGCACGGCCTGGTCACGCTCGCCTCCCCGCTCGCGGGTGAAGACGCGGTCGCCGGCGAGCGTGGGCGAGGTGGTGACCGTCACCCGGAGGAGTTGCTCGAGGCGCCGGCGAAGCTCGGCCCGCGCCGGGAGGGCGTCGAGGGCGGTGCGCGTCCGCTGGTTCTGGGCATCGACCCAGGCTCGGGTCTCGGCGCTGTCACCGTCCTCCAACCACCGGTACGGGTCGGCGACGTCAACGCCGTGGAGCACGTCGACCACCCGGCCGACGCGGGCCGGCGGTGCCGGCGCCACGCGCACGGTGGGGTTACCGGCCGGCGTTGGGCTTGGTGCCGTGGTTGGCTTTGGAGCTACGGGCCTTGTTCTTGCGCTTGTTCGTCTTCTTGGACATGGCGGGCGAGGCTAGCCGGAGCCGCCTTCGCCACCTCCTTTGGGCATCATCAGTGCTGGTGGGAGGCGGTCCAGGCCAGGAGATCGTCGGCGCCGGCGGTGTTGACCACCCGCTCGGGGCCGATCCCGCCGGCCGCCGCCCGCTCGGCGCCGTAGGGCTGCCACTCGAGCTGGCCGGGAGCGTGGGCGTCGGTGTCGATGGCGAAGCGGCAGCCGGCCTCGGCGGCCAGCGCCAGCAGCCGGCGGGGCGGGTCCAGCCGCTCCGGGCGGCAGTTGATCTCCACCGCGGTGTCGAAGCGCTGGCAGGCGTGGAAGACGAGCTCGGCGTCGAAGTTCGACTCGGGGCGGCCCTTGCCCACCACCAGGCGGCCGGTGCAGTGGCCGAGCACGTCGACGTGAGGGTTGGCCACCGCCGTGGCCATGCGCCGGGTCATGGCCCGCTCGTCCATCCGCAACTTGGAGTGGACGCTGGCCACCACCAGGTCGAGGCGAGCGAGGAGCTCGTCCTGCTGGTCGAGCGTCCCGTCGTCGAGGATGTCGACCTCGATGCCGGTCAGGATGCGAAAGGCGGGGGCAACACCGGACTCGGCCTCGGCCGCCAGCTCATCGTTGACCGCTGCAACCTCGTCGAGCTGGAGGCGGAGGCGTTCCGGGCTCAGGCCGTTGGCCACCCGCAGCCGGGGGGAGTGGTCGGTGAGCACGACGTACTCGTGCCCGAGCGCCCGGGCGGCCCGGGCCATGGTGGCGATGTCGGCCCCCCCGTCGCTCCAGGTGGAGTGGGTGTGGCAGTCGCCCCGCAGGGCGGCGAGCAGGTCGGCGCCGGCGCCGGCGTCGATGCCGGTGGTCGCCTCTAGGTCGGCGAGGTACGCCGGCGTGCGCCCCTCCAGCACCTCGGCCACCACCGCCGCCGTCTTGGGCCCGAGGTGCTCGAGCTCGCTGAGCCGGCCTTCCCGCCAGCGCACCTCCAGCTCCTCGGGAGGCAGCGCCCGCACCGTCTCGGCGGCACGGTGGTAGGCCCGGGCCCGGTAGGGCGAGGCGGCGTTGCGGTCGAGCAGGTAGGCGATGCGCGCCAGGGCGCCGGCGGGGTCCACTTCCGGCAGCGTAGGGACTGGGCCCCGGGTCCCGGCGGCCCCGGGAACGGGTGGGCCCGGCCGGTACGGTGGAGCGGTGGAACGCTTCGGCTTCGTCGGCCTGCCCAACGCCGGCAAGTCCTCCCTGTTCAACGCCCTTTCGGGCAGCCAGGCGCTGGCGGCGGCCTACCCGTTCGCCACCGTCGACCCCAACGTGGGGATGGCCAAGGTGCCCGACGAGCGGCTCGACCGGTTGGCGGCCATGTCCAACAGCGCCAAGGTGGTGCACGCCACCGTGGAGTTCGTCGACATCGGGGGGTTGGTCGAGGGGGCCAGCAAGGGAGAGGGCCTGGGCAACCGCTTCCTGGGAGGCATCCGCGAGGTGGACGCCATCGTGCTGGTGCTGCGGGCCTTTGCCGACGACGAGGTGGTGGGCCCCCACGACCCGCTCGAGCACCTGGCCACCGTCGAGACGGAGCTGGCCCTGGCCGACCTCGAGAGCATCGAGGGCAAGATCGAGCGCCGGCGCAAGACGGCCAAGCTCGACAAGTCGCTGGTGGCCGAGGTGGAGGCGCTCGACGCCGCCTACGAGATCCTGGCCGACGGCACGCCCCTCTACCGCTCCGGCCTGTCGCCGGCGCAGCGAGCGGTGCTGCGGCCGTGGTTCCTGCTCACCAACAAGCCGGTGCTGGCCGTGGTCAACATCGGCGACGACCAGCTCGACGAGGCCGATGCGCTGGCGGCGCCGGTGGTCGAGGCGTTCGCCGGATCGGCCATGCCGGTCGAGGTGCTGCCCATGTGCGTGCAGCTCGAGGCCGAGACCGCCCAGCTCGGCGGCGACGACCGGGCCGAGATGCTGAGCGAGCTGGGCCTGGGCGAAGGGGCGCTGCCCCGGCTGGTGCGGGCGGCCCGGTCGCTGCTCGGGCTGCGGACGTTCCTGACCACTGGGGACAAGGAGTCACGGGCGTGGACGTTCCGCGCCGGAGCCAAGGCCCCGCAGTGCGCCGGGGTCATCCACGGTGACTTCGAGCGGGGTTTCATCAAGGCCGAGTGCATCCGTTGGGACGAGCTGCTCGAGCTGGGTTCGTGGGCCAAGGCGCGGGAGGTGGGCAAGCTGCGGATCGAGGGCAAGGACTACGAGGTCGCCGACGGCGACGTGCTCGAGTTCCGCTTCAACGTCTGAGAGCCGGTGACCGCCGGTGCCGTGGCTGCTGCGCGACGAAGAGGTGCTGGCCTCGTTGGAGGTGGCCACGTCGATGGCCGACCGCAGCCGCGGGCTCCTCGGCCGCGACGGCGTCGAGGGCGCCATGCTCCTGCGCCCGGCGCGGTCGGTGCACACGCTGGGCATGCGCTTCGACCTCGACGTGGCCTTCTGCGACGCCGGCATGGTCGTGCTCGACACCGTGACCATGCGTCGGTGGCGCCTGGGGCTGCCTCGCTGGCACGCCCGCTGCGTGCTGGAGGCCGAGGCCGGCGCCTTCGAACGGTGGCGCTTGCGTCGCGGGGACCGCCTGGAGGTGCGGTGACGGTGGCGAGCTCGGCCGGCGTCCTCCTGGTGGTGGGCACGCCCATCGGCAACCTCGACGACCTCACGCCCCGAGCGGTGGAGGCGCTGGCCAGCGCTGATCTGGTGGTGTGCGAGGACACCAGGCGGGCGCTCAAGCTGTTCTCGGCCGCCGGCGTGCCTGCCCGTTCGATGCTGGTGGCCAACGACCACACCGAGGCCGGACAGGTGGCCAAGGTCATGGAGCACCTCCGTGCCGGGGCCACGGTGGCGCTCACCAGCGACGCCGGCCTGCCGGGCATCTCCGATCCTGGTGAGCGGCTGGTGCGGGCGGCGGCGAGCGAGGGGTTCGAGGTCCGGGTGGTCCCCGGGCCGTCGGCCGCCCTGGCCGGTCTGGTCGTCAGCGGGCTGGCCACCGGGCGCTTCGTGTTCGAGGGCTTCCTGCCCCGCCGCGGCTCGGGCCGCGACGAGCGCCTGGCCGCCCTGGCCGGCGAACGCCGCACCATCGTGCTCTACGAGGCCCCCCACCGCGTGGGCCGGACGCTGGCCGATCTCGCCTCCGCCCTCGGCCCCCGCCGGCGGGTGGCGGTGTGCCGCGAGCTCACCAAGCTGCACGAGGAGACGTGGCGCGGCGTCCTCGAGGACGCCGTGCGCCGGAGCGAGGAGGTGGAGCCCCGGGGCGAGTACGTGATCGTGGTCGACGGGGCGCCGCCGCCGGCGGACGCCACCGACGACGAGCTGTCCGGCGCCCTGCACCGCCTGCGGGCCGACGGCCTCTCCACCCGGGACGCGGTGGCCGAGGTGGCGTCGGTCTACGAGGTCCCTCGTCGGCGGGTCTACGACCTGGCGACCCGCCGGTAGGCGC
>DASZDK010000040.1:0-10296 GCA_035942035.1 Acidimicrobiales bacterium | reverse complement strand
TCCCCGGCTGGACGCTGACCAGCGCGGCGGTGAACTGGCCGCCGGTGTCGGGCAACGTCGAGGCCACCGCCTCCTCGGCGATTCCCTGGAGGCGCCGGTCGAGCGTGGTGCGGATGGTCAGCCCCCCCCGGAACACCGCGTCGTAGCGCTCCGACTCGCTCTCGCCCATCCGTGGGTCGGCGAGAAGGCGGCGGGTGACCTCCTGGACGAAGTAGTCCTTTGGCTTGGGCAGCAGCTCGCCGTTGCGGGCCTCGCGCGGGATCGGCATCTCGGCGATGGCCGTCGCCTGCTCCTCGTCGATCTGGCCCACGGTCACCAGCCGGTCGACCACCAGCTCCAGGCGCTCCTGCGCAGTCTCCGGAGCCACGAAGGGGTCGTAGCCGACCGGGTTGCGGATGAGCCCGGCCAGGAACGCCGCCTCGGGCTGGCCCAGTTGGTGGACGTCGACGCCGAAGTACACCTCTGCCGCCGCCTGGAGCCCGTAGGCGCCGTTGCCGAAGTACACCGTGTTCAAGTAGCGCTCGAGGATCTGGTCCTTGGTCATCTGGTCCTCGAGGCGAACGGCGAGGACGGCCTCCTGCACCTTGCGCTCGACGTCCTGCTTGGGAGTCAGCAGGGCGTTCTTGACCAGCTGCTGGGTGATGGTGGAACCGCCCTGTTGCACGTCACCGGACTCGACGTTGGCGAGCAGGGCCCTGAGCGTGGCCCGCACGTTCATGCCGGCGTGGTCGTAGAACGCTCGGTCCTCCACGGCCAGGATCGTGTCCAGCATCACCTGTGGCACCTCGGCGAGGGGAACCGACTTGCGGTTCTCCTCCCGGTGCAGCACGGCCAAGCGGCTGCCGTCGGCGGCGAGCATGACCGATCGCTGGGACAGCGGTTGGAGGTCGAGGTCGTCGGCTTCCGCGGTCACCGGGGCGTTGGCCACCGCCCGCGCCGCGGTTGCCATCAACGCCATGCTCGCCGCCAGCACGACCCCGGCGAGCACGACCAGCGTCACGTAGCGCGCCGCCGAGGCAACCACCCCGCCGCCATTGTCCGATCGCCCCCTCACAGTGACCCCAAGCTACCGGAGGGTCCTGCCAGCAGCGCCTGCCGGCGTCCGGCAGTGGACTCGGCTCGCGCCCCTCGCCATGCCGATCAGAATTTCCCGGCGGTGGCAGTGGCACCCGACGGGCGGGTCGAGGTGCTGTTCTACCGACGCGGGTACCGTCGCCGCCTGGACCGACACCCGGCTGGAAAACCAGGGCAGTGGTCGCCAGGACGTGTTCCACGTCCGTCTTCGGGCGGCGGTGATCCGACGTCGCTCCGTGGTTGTTGCTGGTCCGGCTGGTGCTCGTCGCCGCAGTGGTGGCATGGTTCATCGCGAGCCGTCAATCGGCTCTGACGGGAGGCATCAGCCATGAGGGTGGCATTCGTCGGCAAGGGCGGAGCGGGCAAGTCAGCCATCTCCGGCACCTTCGCCCGGCTCCTGGCCCGAAAGGGCCGTCCGGTCCTGGCCATCGATTCCGATCCCCTGCCGGGAATGGCCTACTCGCTCGGGCTGCCCCACGATGACGCGCCGCTGCCCGACGAGGCCATCGAGGAGCGACCTGAAGATGAACAGGAGGGGCCCCGCTACCGACTGCGGGCAGGACTGAGCCCGGTCGAGGCAGTGGAGCGCTACGCCGCCACCGCACCCGACGGTGTGCGCTTCCTCCAGTTCGGCAAGGTCCGCACCGACCCTCGGGCCCTGTTCCGTTCCCAGTTCGCCTTCCGCCAGATCGTGCGCGAGCTGCCCGTTGACCGTTGGGACCTCGTCGGCGACCTTCCCGGAGGAACCCGCCAGCCCTTCACCGGCTGGGGCGGCTACGCCGACACCTTCCTGATCGTGGTGGAACCCATGGCGAAATCGCTTCTCTCGGCCCGGAGGTTGGCGCGCTTGGCCTCCTCCGGCGAGCGGCCCGTACGGGTGGTGGCGGTCGCCAACAAGGTCATGGAGGCGGCCGACGTCGAGCACATCAGCCGGCGCACCGGTATCGAGGTGATCGCCGCCGTGCCTCTCGACCCCGTTTTCGCCGCCGCCGAACGGGCCGGAAGCGCTCCGCTCGACGCCGCACCGGATTCGGCGGGGGTACAGGCAGTATCCTCACTTGTGGACCGTCTCGAAAAGGAGCACCCCCGCATGAAGGTGACGCCGTGAAGATCGCAGTGGTCGGCAAGGGCGGCTCGGGCAAGACCACGACGTCGGCCGTGCTCGCTCGCACCCTGGCCCGCCAAGGTCATTCCGTGGTGGCGCTCGACTGCGACTCGAATCCCAACCTCGGCATCTCACTGGGCGTGGGCGACGACGAGACGGAGCGTCTGGTGTCGATGCGCCAGTCCCTCGACGAGGGCGACGAGGACCACGCTCCCGGCTGGGACGAGGTACTCGATCGCTTCGGTTCCGAGGCCCCCGACGGCGTCCGCCTGGCGGTGGTCAGCCGCATCGACAATCCGGAGCCCGGCTGTCTTTGATGTGGCCTCTCCGCCGAGCAGTTGCTCGGCAGCGTGGACTTCTCAGGCCAAGTCGTGGTGGCCGACCTCGAAGCCGGCGTCGGCACGCTCACCAGACTCGGTGACGCCGGCGTCGACAAGGTTCTCATCATCGTGGAGCCGACACCCAAATCCGTCGAGGTCGGAAGCCGGGCGGCGGCGATCGTGGCCGACAAGTCGCTCGGTGAGGTGGTGGTGGTGGCCAGCCGGGTGCAGAGCGACGACGACCTGGCCATGATTCGCAAGGCTTTCCCCGACCACCGGGTCGTCCCGGTGCCAGACGACCCGGCGATCGTCGCTGCCGACCGCGACGGCCAGGCGCCCCTCGACACCGCCCCCGACGCGCCGGCCGTGCAAGCTCTGGCGGCCCTGGCCGGCGAGCTCCTGGCGACTGCCTGATTCGATGAGCGGTGGGGCGCCCCGACGGGCGCGCCGAGCACCGCGGCCGGGTGGGAGGCCGCCGATCAGGCGTTGTGGGGGGCAGGCTGGCGATCCCTGCCCCGCCACGAGCCGCGGCGAGCTTCGCGCCGTTCGTCACCGCTCCCACCGGGGACGCGCCGTGGGTCGGGGCAGAGGAGCCACAGGGTTGCGGAAACGGCCCGGACGTAAGAATATTTGGGCTCCGACGCGAGGGGGGCGGCCATCGGCCACCCGCCTCGCCGACACGAGGGGGACCTAGAAGATGCGAGAGAAGGGTCTGAACGGCTCGCTGGCGATCGTTGCCGTGGGCGTCATCATCGGCCTCATCGGCTTCGCCGTGGAGTCGCTGCGGTTCCTGTTGATCGTTGCCCTGTTCGTCACCGTGCTCGGGGGCGGCATCGCCTTCTACACGGCCATGCAAGAGACGTAAGACGGCTCGTCTCCACCGTAGAGTCGTCCGACCGAACTGGTTAAGAGGCTGGTGTGGGTGGGCGCACCGGCCTCTGTCGCCGCGCCGGTTGGCGGGACCACCTTGGCCGCCGATGGGGCCGTCTCGGGTCGACGCACGTGAGCCGGGCAATCTGAATGCCAGCCAGATCGGCAAGAACTATCGCCACCTCAGGCCTCGTATTGGCCGTGGTCGGGCACAATCGGTCCATGCCCCGCATCATCGACACTGCCCCGGACTTCGACGCGTTCGCCCGGGTGGCGTTCCTGGAGAGCCCGGCCATCAGGGAGCAACTCTGGGAGGAACGCTACGAAGCCGCCCATCCCGAGGTGTTCGCCGCCTTCTACGACCGCCACGGAAGCACCGAGAACCGGGGCACGCTCGTGCGGGACCTGTCCACGGTGCGCAAGCGAGTGCTGGAGGCGGCACCGGTGGAGCGGCGGCTGATCGAGGAGGTCGAGCCGGTGGTGCAGGAAGCGCTCGGCGTGCCGGCGACACCGTCGCCCCAGCACGTGCTCCTGGTCGGCTCGTTGTCCACCAACGCCGACGTGGGCCTGCTGAACGACGAGGTGGCGCTTTTCCACTGCCTCGAGTGGTTCCACTCCGAGGAGGGCATGCGCGTCTTGGTGGCGCACGAGGACAGCCATGCGTGGCACCAGATCGCTCTGGGGACGACACCGCCCGAAGACGACCCGGCATGGATGGCGTTCTACGAGGGTGTCGCCATCGCCGCCTCGAGAGCCGTGGTTCCCGGTCGCCCGGACGAGGATTACTTCTGGTACGGCCACGGTGGCTTCGCCGACTGGCTGCCGTGGTGCCGGGAGCGACAGGACATCCTCCTGGAGCGCTTCTTGTCCGACCTGGACGACCCCGCTGCCGTGGAGACGTGGTTCGGAGCGGGCTTGGTCGAGAACCACTGGCGGGTCGGCTATTTCGTCGCCGACCTGGTGGTGGAGCGGCTCGGCCGGGGTCTTCCCGACCTGGTCGCCATGACCGTCGACGAAGGGAGAGCCGCCGTGCGCAAGGCCCTCGGGGCCGGCTGAGCGCTCGGTCGAGCGGCTCAGCCGCCGGAGAACGGACCAGACTGTTCGGCGACCACCGCGCCACGGAGAGCCGCGAAGGCGTCGTCGATGTCGCTGCCCCAGAGGTCCCACGTGGACGCCCGCATACCGATCATCTGCACCACCACGGGCGTGGCCAGCAGCGTCTCCTCGTCGAAGCAGGTCATGCCTTCGGCCGCCAACGCCTGCTCCACCCGCTCCTTGGCCCAGGAGAGGTCCGCAGGCAGGTCAGCGCGGACGAGAACGGTCTGGGGGCCGATGCGCAGGGCGGCGGCCACCATGCGTTCCACCAGCAGCATCGGGCGCTCGACATGGAAGGCCGGCGAGTGACCCGCCGCCTCGTCCCTGGCGAAGGCCGACAGGACGGCGGCGTCGTCGACCGCCGGCCCGGTGGGCTCGGTGAACGGTGGGACGGGCCCCTCAGGCACGGTGCACGCCCTCCCGCACCGCCCTCACACCACCTCGAACTGGCGCAGCATGTCCACGGTGATGCGTTCCACCATTCCGGTGGCCGATGCCAGCTGGAGGCGTCCACTGCGATCGACCCCACGGGCAACTCCCCGCGTTTCCCCCTTGGGCATCAAACGGACCTTGAGACGCCGGCCGATCAGCCGGCACCGCCGCTCGTAGGCCGCGGCCACCGCCTGCGGCCCCTCGGCCAGCGCCGCAGTCGCCTCATCGACGGCCCGCAGCACGGCCTCCAGCAGGTCGTCGCGCTGTTCGACCATCAGGCCCAGCCGCTCGAGGTCAAGTCGCAAGCTCACCACTGCCGAGCGCACCTCTCCCGGGCCCAGCTGCACCTCGGCTTTGGTGGTGGCCACCACTTCGTCTCCGGCGTCGACCACGGCATCGGGCCACCACGCCGACAGTTCACGACCGCTCATCGCCTCGGCACCGATGGCACCGAGGCCCGCCACCAGCCACGCCACGTCAGCCTCTTCGGGCGGGAGCGAAGGACGCAGCACCACGGCCAGCGACAGCGTGGATTCGGGCGAACCGTGCCAGTGCTGGCCCAGCCGGCCGAGGGGGCTGACCTCCCGCTCGACGGTCACGGCCGCGCGGGCCGGAGCGTTCTCCTGGCGAGCCCAGGCGCCGGCCATCGCCCCCGCCGAGATCGCCACGGCGAAGTGGCGGAAGGGCCGGCCGAAGCGCTCGACGGTCTCGGGGGGCCCGCCCGGAACGGCCGTCACTGACTCGTACGGGGGATCAACCGGTCGACCCGCCACCCTCCATCCTCCTCTGCCATGTCCACCGACGCCACCGGCAGACCCGGCAGGTTCAGCACCTCGGGTAGCGGTGCCACCAGCATCACCTGGGCCCGACCAGGCTCCGAGGGCTCGGGAACGAGCTCGGCCTCGAGGGCGTCGAGGTCGTTGCCAGCCAGGTCGGCGCGCAGCCCGTTGACCAGATCGGCGAGGAAATCGTCCTGCTCCGCCGTGGTCGCCGTACTGTCGCGCAGGCGCGCCGCCAGCGCGTCGTCCATGCCCCGCGCCGCTCCTACCCGCAGTACCGTGCGACGGCCCTCCTCGGACAGCAGCTCCCACACCTTGAGGTGCTCCCCCCAGGCCACAGCGTCGACGAACGCCTTCGCCCGCTCGGGAGCCGTCTCACCCATGCGCCCACCGCCGTCCGTGGTCGAATGAAAGCCACGCAGGTGCGCTCACGGTCGTTCCCATCCCGTCGAGTAGAGGAAGTCGCGGACGGCGATGCGCTGCGGCCCTTGCAACGCGTCGCCTATGGCCTGGTCGAAGGCCCGGTCGGCTTCATCCCGGGCCTCGTCGTCGGCCAATCGTCGATGGGCTGCCAGACGAGCCCGTAGGCCCATCTCGAGCTGGTCCGGCGGCAGCTCGATCAACACCGACAGCTCGGTTTCCATGACCACCCGGGCGTCGTCCGCGTCCAGGCGCGCCGATGCCAGAGCGAGCTCGGTCAAGGCCGACCGCCGGCGGTTCTCGACCGGCAGGTCGAAGATGCTGTGGATCCTCTCCCGCAGGAGCGCCCGGCGCTCCTCGGCGTCGCACGCGCCGAGCAGGGCGGCGAAGTGGTCGGCCCGGGATCTCCCGGGGAACCGCTGCTCCAGCTCCTTCTCGACGCGCTCGAGGCTGGCGTAGGCCTGCTTCCAGGCATCAGCGTGGACCTGCGGATGAAGCACCGAGACGCTGTCCTCGAACGAGGCCAAGGCGCGACGGAGGTTCGTGACCCCTCCGAGACCGGCATGAGCGAGACCCAGGTTGTGCTTGGCCAATGCATGCTGGAAGGGGAAAGCTCCACGCGTGAAGACCGTGAGCGACTCCTCGAAGGCGCTCACCGCCTCGGCGAGCAGGCGCTCACGCTGCCCGGGTTGACGTACGGCCAGGGCACTGTAGGTGGTGCCGATGCTGTGCTGCACCAAGCCGTGGTGGTAGGGGGCCTCCTCCAGGTCGATCTCGGATGCCGCCTGCCGGTAGTCGGCCAGCGCCGCCTCCAGCCCGTCGTCGCTCCCCAGAGCACCGTGGGCCATCCCCCTGGTGTGCAGGGCGGCGACCCGGCCTCGCCGGCCCCCGGCCGACGTGCGGTCGAACAGCTCCACGGCGACGTCGCACGCCGCCACCGCCAGCTCCGGCTGGCCCAGCTCGGCCCGCACGAGCCCGAGGTTGTTGAGCACACCGGCCCGCTCGTCGTCGCGCCCTTGGTGCTCCAGCAGCTCCGCCGCCTGCTCGAACAACTTCGCAGCCCGGGCCCGGTCGCCCAATCCCCGGTGGGCGGCACCGGCCCCGTTGAGGACACGTGCGTGCTCCACGGGGTCGTAGCGAGAATCGAAGATGGCGGCGGCCACGTCGAAGTACGACAGCGCCTTGCGCAGACCGGCCTCCGGATTTCCGGCCGGCGCCTCGGCGTGGGCCAGGCCGAGCCGGTAGGCCAGGGCGGCGTGCTCGTGGGGCCGTAGCCCCTTGGGAGTACGGGCCAGCTGGGCCTCGAGGCCCTCGATCACGCGGCGACGGTCGACGCCGGCGGTCTGGGTTCCTGCGTCGGGGGTCACTACGTCGGGTGGGCGCCCACGCTGCCGGTGGGGCCGACGAGGGTGGCGAGGTAGCGTTGAATCTCCTGGACGGCCACGTCGACGGCGGCGGTGACGGGCGGCGTCATCCCCTGACCGACGGCGTCGGGGTCGGCGATCTGGCATCCCACCATCAGCACCGTGGGCGGAAGGACCCCCAACGCTCGGGCCAGCATCATGGATCGCTCGGGGGTGGCCAGGTGCATGTCGGCCAGCTGGTCTCCGCGCTCGGTGACCGACAGCTTGCTCACGTCCAGGACGTCGGGCTCGATGAGCATGACCGTGCCGGGCGGACGTCCGTGGTCGACGGCGTCGACGACGACCAACACGTCCCACCCCGCCTGCAGCTCCTGCACCAGCGCGATCCCGGCGATCCCGATCTCAACCAGATGGACGCCGGCCGGAAGGGGAAGGTCCGCCATTCGCCGGGCCACCTCGACCCCGAAGGCGTCGTCGGCCCGAAGGACATTGCCGACCCCGGCGATCAGAACTCTCACGACACCGCACCCGTCGTGGTCTCGGCGATCCGCAACGCATAGCCCTTGACCACCCACCAGGTCAGGTACTCCTCCAACTCCGCCCAGGCCTTGTCATCGATGGAATCACGCCAGTGCTCCAGGCGCTTGTCCACCTCGGCGTGCACCAGCCGGTCGAGCGCGGCCACCGTGCGTTCGTCGTCGCCGAGCGAGTGCTCACCCGCGCCGGTGCGAACGTCGGCGGCGATCTGCATCGCCACCTCGTCGAGCCGATCGGGATCGACATCGGCGTCCGGTGTCGCCTCCAGCGTCAGACCGGCCTCGTCCTCCTCCACCCGGCGCAGACAGTACCCGCCGGTCAGCGCCGCTCCGGCCCACGTCCCGATCTCCGGCAGCGGCTGGGACGCCCGCTGCTCGCCCACGACCCGGTTGAGGTACCGCTGGGCCAGCGACGTGAACGGATGCGCCTGCGCCAGCGCACGCGCCCGAAAGGCCAGGTCCTCCGCGCTGAAGCTCACGGCGAGGTCCGACGACGAGGGCACGGTGTCCTCGGTGTCCTCACCGCTCGTGGCCCCTGATCTGGACCGGGGCCGGCTGCGCCGCTCCCGTCCCCGGGCGGGCGTCGTCCGGCACCGTGAGGCACTCGAGGTCGGCCTTGTCCGGGTCGACCTCAACCGGTGGGTCGAGGAGCTCCAAGCGACGAAAGTGCGGCCAGTGCTCGCGCAGTGCCGCCTCGACGCCGTAGGTGAGCGTGGCCGAGGAGCTGGGGCAGCCGTCGCAGGTCCCGAGCATGCGCAGCGTCACCACGCCGTCCTTCACCGACGCCACTTCGAGCGCACCGCCATGAGACTCCACCAACGGCCGGACGTCGTCGAGGGCGGCGTCGACCGCCGCCGTGGCCTCGGTTTGCAGCTCCTGCCCCTGACCAAGTCCGTAGGCGGCGAGCATGGTGCCGGTGATCTCGTTGTTGGCGACGCTGTCGAGGAAGAGATCGCCCCGCCACCCGCGCACCATCTCCACCAGCCGGCCGAGACCGTCGCGGTGGAAGGCGTCGACCCAGTCCAGAAGCTCCTCGACCTGCCGCACGACGTCCTGGTCGGGATGGGCCAGCAGCTCGTCAGCCAACTCGGACATTCGAGCCCAGGCTTCGACGTAGCTGACGTCGTCCGGATCGATCCTGTCGTCGAGGTCACTCATGTGCCACCGCCTCCGGGCTCATGCCGACCTCTTCGCGGACCATGGCGAGGATGGGCTCCACTGCCGCCTCGACGGCGTCGGTGAAGCCCAGGCCAAAGGTGCGGTCGGCCGGCTCTACCTCAATGACCACGGTATCGGGCGGAAAGCCCTTCCAGTACCGGACGACGGCAAGCGTGTGGTCGAGGTCGATCGTTCCTCCGATGGCGTCGGCCAGGCGAGCCTGGACCTCCTCGTCCGGAGGAGGCGTCAGGTCGAGGGGGTAGCGCCGGATGGTCCCAGGGGGATCCTCTTCCCTCGGCATGGCTCCCACCAGGACCACCTTTGTCGGGCGCACCTCCTGCAGCAGGTGGAGCACCCGGTTGGCGGCGTAGGAGAGGTCCTCGACCATGACGCCTTCCGGCCAGTCGAAGCCCTCGACACGGCGAATGAACTGCGTGCCGAAATCGAGATCGCGCATCCAGGGGAGGCCGATGCCGCCCACGAGAACGTGGGCGGCTCGGCTCTCCCCTGCTGCGTGATCTTGGTCGGGCGGCACTACTCCAGCGTGCAGCCGCAGGAGTTGACCTCCCGCACGATGGTGCCCTTGCCCGTGTCCATGTGGGTGGTGCAGGGCATGCAGGGGTCGAAGCTGCGGATGGCCCGCAGGATGTCGATGCCCTTGACCTCGTCGTCGGAGACCGACTCGAGGATGGGGGTGTCGATGACCGCCTCCTCGTACGGGCCCAGCCCGCCGAAGGGGTCGCGGGGCGCAGCGTTCACCGTGGACGGGGTGGTGATCTGGTAGTTGAGGATCTTGCCCTTGTCCATGTGCATGTGGTGCACCAGGAAACCGCGGCCGGCCTCCCAGAAGCCCACCGACACCCGCTCGTCCTTGGGCACCTTGAACGGGGTGGACACCTTGGTCTCGCCCCGCCGCCAGTACTCGAGGGCCTTCAGCATGATGTTCATGCCGACGGCGGCCGAGTTGGCCATGGCGTAGGCCCGGGCCCGGTTGCGCTCCAAGGCGTTGAGGGTGCGCGGCACCTTCCAGTACAGCTCGTCCTCGGGCAGCTCGTGGCGGGGCATGACCATGCGCATGCCGTCACCGGTCGACTCCATGAACGGGTTGTCGACCGTCTGGCCGGCCAGGGCCGTGACCCAGAC
>DASZDK010000039.1:0-1679 GCA_035942035.1 Acidimicrobiales bacterium | reverse complement strand
TCGAGGAGGTCGTCCTCCAGACGCCGTTGCCGGCGTCGGAGTGCCTCCACCTCATCGGACAGCGCCTGGAGCTCCCGGGGGGCGTTCACGGCACCCGAGTACAACCGCCGCTCGCTGTCTGCCGCCTTGGCCTCCATCGAGGTGATCTCGTCCTCCATTCGCCGCTGCGAGCGATCGAGCTCGCCAGCCCGTCCTCGCAGGACGGTGAGCTGGCGGTCGAGGTCCTCGAGGGCCGCCCGGCGCTCGCGCAGGGCGGCTCGTTCGGGCAGGCTCTCGCGCCGGTAGCGCAGCTGGTCGGCGGCGAGGTCGGCTGCCTGCACTTCGAGCAGACGATCGAGGAGGGCGTCAGCCATCCTTTTTCTCCTGGCCGGGTGGCTTGGGATTTTCCGGCTCCGTCGGCGGCTCCGGCGGCGGAGGTGGGGGCGCCGTCGGAGCCGTCGTAGCCGGCGGTTGCGTGGTGGTGGGCCCCGGTGCGGCGGTTGGGGGCGGTGGCGGTGGAGGCGCCGGCCTGGGCGCTGGCGTCGGCGCCGGTCTGGCCGGCGGCGACGGGGCCGGTGCCGGTGCCGCGCGGGTTCGAGACGTGCTCGATGGCGTCCGCCGTGAGCCAGTCCGCGAGGTGGAGGACGGCGGCGGCGCCTCGCCCGGTAGGCGGAGGAACTCCACCCGGCCCTCAGGAGGCGGGGGCGGGAACGCCACGATGGGCTCGCCGGCCAGGGCCGGGCCCATGAACGCCTGCCAGATCTGCGCCGGGTAGGAGCCGCCGGTCACCCGGATGCCGCCGACGTCGCGCATGGGGACGTTGCCCTGGGGGGATCCCATCCACACCGCGGTGGCCAGCTGGGGGACATAGCCGGCGAACCAGGCGTCGCTGTAGTCGGAGGTCGTCCCTGTCTTGCCCGCAGCCGGTCGGCCGTCGGGGAACCGGGCGGCGGTGGCGGTGCCGCCGCTGACCACGCCACTCATCACGTCGGTGGCCTGACGGGCGGTGGACTCGGAGATGGCCCGCTCGCCGGGCGTCTTCCCTGCGAACAGCACCTTGCCGTGCTTGTCGAGGACCTCTTCGACCAGGTAGGGCGAGAAGTGCATGCCGTCGGCGGCGAAGGTGGCGTAGGCAGCCGCCATGTCGAGCGGGCGGACCTCCTTGGAGCCCAGGGGCAGGGACAGCACCGGGTCGAGCGGGGTGGTGATGCCCATCCTCGTCGCCGTGGCCGCCACCTCCTCCAGGCCGGCGATGAGTCCCAGGCGGACGTAGGCGCAGTTCACCGACCGGTGAGTGGCCTGGGCCAGGGTCACCACTCCGCCGGCGGACCCCTCGAAGTTCTCGGCCTCATAGGGATCGGGGATGCCACCGGGATTGGGGAACGGGCACGGGCCCCGGCCGTTGATGGTCGACTGGGGGGAGAGCCCCTGCTCCAGGGCGGTAGCCAGCACGAAGGGCTTGAACGCCGACCCCGGTTGCTGGCCCACGCCCTGGGTGGCGATGTTGTACTTGGCCTGCTCGAAGCCGGGGCCACCCACCAGGGCCCGCACCGCCCCGGTCCCCGGCTGGACGCTGACCAGCGCGGCGGTGAACTGGCCGCCGGTGTCGGGCAACGTCGAGGCCACCGCCTCCTCGGCGATTCCCTGGAGGCGCCGGTCGAGCGTGGTGCGGATGGTCAGCCCCCCCCGGAACACCGCGT
>DASZDK010000038.1:0-7426 GCA_035942035.1 Acidimicrobiales bacterium | reverse complement strand
TCGTCGAAGGCCTCCTTCATGCGCTGGCGCAGCTCGCGCATGACCTTCCACTGGTCGGCCGGGCGGGTCTTGATGACCAGGCGGATGGCCACCCCGTCGGGCCCGAACGCCTCGACGCCCCACACCTCGGGCTCCTCCAGGACGCTGCGGCTCAGCTTCTCGTCCTTCCACACGCTGTCGGCCACCCGCTTGATGGTGGTCTTGGCCTGGGCCAGGTCGGTCTTGTAGGCGACGTCGAAGTCGATCAGGGCCCGAGACCACTGCTGGGACTTGTTGCCGACGCGGCGGATCTCGCCGTTGGGCACGTGCCACACCGTGCCGTCCACCGCCCGCAACCGGGTGGTGCGCAGGCTCACCCCCTCGACGGTGCCCGAGGCCTCGCCCACGTCGATGACGTCGCCCACGCCGAACTGGTCCTCGATGAGCATGAACATCCCCGACAAGAAGTCCTTGACCAGGCTCTGGGCGCCGAAGCCCAGGGCCACACCGACGATCCCGGCGCCGGCGATGAGCGGGCCCAGGTTGATGTTGAACTCCGCCAGCACGGTGACCGCGGCGATGCCCCAAATAGCGGCGTTGGCCACGCTGCGCAGCACGGCGCCGATGGTCCCGGCGCGCTGGGCCGCCCGGAGCTGCACCGGGGCCGTGGTCATCAGCGCTGCCGGGGTCTTGTCCCGCAGGGTGCCGATCGTGTTCTGGACCCCGGGCTGCTCGAAGCTGCGGACGAAGCGCCCAATGGCCCGGCGAGCCAGCCGGGCGGTGATCCACGCCAGGATCAGGATGAGGGCGATCTTCAGCGGCTTGGCCAGCAGGATGTCGACCGCCTTGGCCAGGGCGGCGTTGTCCGTTCGCTCCAGCACGTACAGGCAGGCGGCGCCGGGGTTCTCGCCACAGGGGCCGGCGGCCGTGCTCGGGTCGCTTTGGACCGCGCTGAGTAGTGCTGTCACTACGACCACGCCCTCGACCCTAGCCACAGGTGTCGGCCGTGCAACGCAAGGGCACAACCTTCCGAGACCCCGACCGCGATCTCTGGAACGACGTGCACATGCTGGAGCAACGCTTGGAGCTGCCGGCGCAGCCGGCCAGCGCTCGACGGGCACGGCGCTTCGTCGGTGACCTCCTGCGCGAGGGAGCGGACGGGGTGTGCGACGTGTGCGTGCTGCTGACCAGCGAGCTGGTCACCAACGCCGTGCTCTACGCCCAGAGCGACATCGAGATCAGCGTGCGCCTGTCTCGGGACCGGGTGCGGGTCGCTGTCGGCGATGCCAGCTCGGTGCCGCCGGTGCGCCGTCTGGTCGGCACCGAGGCCACGTCCGGTCGCGGGCTGGCGCTGGTCGAGGCACTGTCCAGCGCCTGGGGCGTCGACACGTCGAGGACCGGGGCGGGCAAGGAGGTGTGGTTCGAGCTCGGCTGGTGAGCCGACCGGGCGCTCGCCGAGTCGGCGGCGTCAGCTGAGCTCGGCCGACAGCCGCTCGAGGGCCTCGTCCTCGGACACCTCGAGCGCCACGCTGAGCTCGGACACCAGAATGCTGCGGGCCCGCTCGAGCATCGACTTCTCGCCGGCCGACAGCCCCTTGGCCGCTTCGCGCAAAGCCAGGTTCCGCACCACTTCGGCCACCTGGTAGACGTCGCCGGTCTTGAGCTTCTCCTGGTGGTTCTTGAACCGCCGGCTCCAGTTGCCGGGCTCGCGCACGTCCTTCTTGGACAGCAGCTGGAAGAGGTCCTCGACGTCCTCCACGCTGATGGGCCGGCGCATGCCCACCTCTTCGACCTTGTCGGCGGGAACCGACAGCGTCAGGTCGCCATGGGCCATCCGCAGCACGAGGTACTCGGTCTGCTCGCCGGAGACCTCACGCATCTCCTTGCGCTCGATGACCGCCGCTCCGTGGTGCGGGTAGACGACGTGATCACCGATGTTGAACGACATCATGCTCCCTGCGCGGCCGGAGGAAGCACCAGTGTGCCATCAGATGCGGCAAGTCGAGAGCCCGCGCTTCTCGAGGTACTGCTGGTGGTAGTCCTCGGCCGGCCAGAAGGTGGAGGCCGGCGTGATCTCGGTGACGATGGGGCGGCGGAAACGACCCGAGGCCTCGAGCTCGTCCCTCGACCGGGTGGCCGACGCCCGCTGCTCGTCGTCGTGGACGAACACCGCCGAGCGGTACTGGGTGCCGATGTCGGGGCCCTGGCGGTTGGCGGTGGTCGGGTCGTGGTTGTCCCAGAACACGGCCAGGAGATCGTCGTAGGAGAGCCGCTGCGGGTCGTAGACCACCTGCACCGCCTCGGCGTGGCCGGTACGGCCGGTGCAGACCTGGCGGTACGATGGCTTGTCACGGGTGCCACCCGTGTAGCCGACCATGGTCGAGACCACGCCCGGCACCTGGCGGAACGCCGCCTCCACGCCCCAGAAGCAACCGGCGGCAAAGGTCGCCGTGGCGGTCGGCCGGTCGGCGCTGCGCTCAGCCTGTGCGGATGCGCCGTCGTGGCTGGTGCTCTCGTCGTTCATGACCCTTCTCCTCGCTCCCCCCCGGGGCGGTCGACTGTACCGGTGTCCGGAGGCACCTGGGACGTCGTGACGGCTTCCTCCAGGGGCGGCTTCCTCCAGGCTGATGACTGTCGAGCGACCGAAGTGGGCAAGCCGTCGGGCGTGAGCTCCCGCCCCGCCCTGGCCGCGGCGATCGTCGTGGTGCTCCTCGCGGGCATCGCCGTGGCCGTCGTCCAGCCCGGCGAACTCGGCGGCGAGGGCGAGCTCGACGCCGCCGGGCCGACCACCACGACCACCAGCCCCGCTGGTGCTCCGGCCCCCGAGCCGGAGGGCACGGGGTCGACGGGCACCACGGAGGCGCCGGGGACGACGCCGGCGGCGGAAGGCGCGGTCGACGACGCCAAAGCCGGGAACAGACCGGCGACCACGGCGCCGGCGCCTACCACTGGTGGTGACGGGCCGGTGACCACGGCAGCGCCTCCGGTGCCGACCACGACGCCGGTGCCCGGCGCGCCGGCACCTGGGTCCGATCCCGCTGGGGAGTCGCAACCACGGCCGACGCTCGCCCACACCGGGAGCTCGGAGGTGCTGGCGCCGCTGGCGGCGGCGCTCCTGGTCGCCGGCGCCCTGGGCCGACGGGCGTTGCGGCCCTGAGCCCCGCCCCGTTCTGGCGGCAGCAACGGTCAGTCAGGAAAACGACCGATCCTGCTGCTGGAAGCCTGAGGACAGCGCCTCACGGCTGACCCCACGCCTCCAGCCGGGACGCGGTCTCCCGGTAGCGGACGCCGGGAACGAGGTGGACACCGTCGAACGCGCCGCTGTCGGCGATGGCGTGGGCCAGCTCGCAGGCCAACTCGACGCCGGCGATTCGATCGTGGTCGACGGCGTCGAGCCAGCGCGACGGCACGTCGATCTCGGGAATGGCCTCCATCAGCCTGCGGGCCATCGACCCGCTGGGAAGAACCATCACGCCGGCGTAGACAGGGCCGTCGAACTGGATGGTGTCGCGCCAGGCCAGGAGCTCGTCCAGGTCGAAGGACACCTGCACGAAGAGGAGGTCGGCCGCCTGCTTCCAGGTAGGAAGCGCCCGGAGCCGGGTGGTCACCCCGGCCTTGAACGCACCGGCGGACCGGGGGTGCTCGTCACTGAAGCGGCGCAGGTCGTCGATCATCGTGCGCACGCTGAGCTGTCCGGTGCGGCTGCCGGAACGGGGCGCGTCGCCGTAGACGAACAGGAACTGCTCGACGCCGTAGGCGGCGCCGGTGAGGAGGTCCCGTCGGAAGCCCAGGGCGTTGCGGTCGCGAGCGTTGAGGCAGGCGATGGCTCGGCCGCCCATCTGTGCCACCTCGTGGGCAACGGCGACGCTGGAGACGGTCGCCCGGCCCACGTGGTTGTCGGGGACGAGGTAGGCGGAGGCCGCCTTGCTCAGCGTCCCGATCTGGTGGCGGACGTGCATGAGGTCCGGGGTGGTCGGCGGCTGGATCTCGCAGATCCACTCGAACGCCGGCGAGCCCACCTACGCACCGTAGCTGCGGCGTTTCTGCTCCTTGCCGAAGTCGGTGACTCTCTCGTCTTCGCCAGGCGTCCCGTGTGCACGTTGTTGTGCAGGGGCGGTTGGCGGCGGGCCACCAGCACGACGAGAGCCAGGACGGCGCTCAGCGCCACCCGAGATCGTGCGGGCCCAGCTTGTCCCCAGTTCCAGGAGCGATCGTCGGTCTTTGGCCGGGACAACGGCGAATTGACCCTTGACCTGGAGTAAACTTGAGGTCGTACGCTCCGGCCATGGCAGCGACAGCAATCGTCACCGGCGGCTCCCGCGGGCTCGGGCTCGCCGTGGCAAAGGACTTGGCCGGAGACGGCTGGCACGTGTGCATCGACGGGCGCGATGCCGATGCGGTCCGCGCCGCAGCTGCGGCCATCGGGGCCCACGCCGTTCCGGGCGACATCGCCCAGCCGGCTCACCGCCACGAGCTCGTCGAAGCAGCCCGTTCCACCGGGCGCCTCGACCTGGTGGTCAACAACGCCAGCACGCTCGGTGCCTCGCCGCTGCCCGCCCTGCGGGACCTCCGGCTGGAGGTCCTGGAGTACGTGTACCGGGTCAACGTCGTCGCCCCCCTGGCGCTGGTCCAAGAAGCGCTCCCGCTGCTTCTCGCTGTCAGGGGCGCAGTGCTCAACATCACCTCGGACGCTGCCGTCGAGGCCTATGAGGGCTGGGGCGGTTACGGCTCCTCGAAGGCGGCGCTCGAACAGCTGAGTCGCGTGCTGGCCGTCGAGGAACCCCTTCTGCAGGTGTGGTGGCTCGACCCCGGCGACATGCGCACCCAGATGCACCAGGAGGCCTTCCCCGGCGAAGACATCTCCGACCGCCCCGAGCCGTCGACGGTCGTGCCGGCGATCCGGGCGCTCCTGAAGCAGCGGCCGGCCAGCGGGCGCCTGCGGGCGGCAGAGCCTCTTGCCGGGGCCCGCCCATGACCACGAGCCTGGTCTTCGACCTGCCGCCGGCGCTGGAGGCCACGGAGCCGCCCGAGACGAGGGGACTTCGGCGCGACCGTGTGCGCATGATGGTCGCCTTCCGCTCCGACCGGGAGCTCGTGCACACCACCTTCGACGAGCTGCCGACGTTCCTCGAAGCCGGGGACCTCGTCGTCGTCAACACCTCGGGCACCATCCCCGCCGCCGTCAACGGCAAAGGCACGTCCGACGGCACGGCGGTCGTGATCCACCTGTCCACCCGCCTCGACGGCAATCTCTGGGTGGTGGAGCCCCGCTGGCCAACCGGCCTCTCGACCAGACAGTGGCGGCCAGACGATGACGGAGACCCGCCCACGCCGGTCCGCCTCGGGCACGGCGGGCATCTCGAGCTGCTCCAGCCCTACATGACCAGCAAGCGCTTGTGGCTGGCTCAGCTGAGCGTCTCGCAGCCGGAGCTCCCGTGGCTGGCCGCCAACGGCACGCCCATCCGCTACCGCTACCTCGACCGCTCGTGGCCATCGAGTGCCTACCAGAGCGTGTACGTCACCGAGCTGGGGAGCGCGGAGATGCCGAGCGCCGGCCGGCCGTTCTCACCGGAGGTCATCACCCGCCTGGTGGCCAAGGGTGTGGGCGTCACGCCCATCGTCCTGCACACCGGTGTCGCCTCACTGGAAGCGGACGAGCTTCCCTACCCGGAGCGGGTCAAGGTGCCGAGAGCGACGGCCCATCGGGTGAGCACCACCCGGCAGACCGGCGGCAGGGTCGTGGCCATCGGCACGAGCGTGGTGCGGGCGCTGGAGGCGGCGGTTGACCCGACGACCGGTGAGGTGCGCCAGTTGGACGGATGGACCGACCTGGTGATCACGCCCGAGCGGGCGATGCGAGCGGTCGACGGCCTGCTCACCGGGTGGCACGAACCGACGGCGTCGCACCTGCTCATGCTCGAGGCCATCGGCGGTCACCACCTGCTCGAGCAGTCGTACGAGGCTGCGCTGCAGGAGGGCTATCTGTGGCACGAGTTCGGCGACTCCCACCTGGTCCTGCCCTGAGGCCATGACGTCGCTGCACGAGGTCGCCGTGCTCAGGCTGGCGGCGCAGCGCATCGCCGGTCCGGGCTTGGCCACGGCGGCTGAGGCCGTCCGCTGGATGACCGCCCTCCAGGCGCAGGACTACAGCGGGGCGCTCACCTCGGTGGCGCTGCGGACGTCGGCGGGCACGCGCCGAGACGTCGAGGCCGCCCTCGACGCCGGCGAGGTGGTCCGGTCGTGGCCCATGCGGGGAACGCTCCACCTCGTCGCGGCCGAGGACCTGCCGTGGATGCTGCAGCTCATGACCCCGCGCGTGGTGGCCGGCGCCGGCGCCCGTCGGGCCCGCCTCGGCCTCGACGCCACGATGCTCGAGCGCGCTCGGGACCTCGCCGTCGGGGCACTGGCGGGCGGGCGCCGGCTGTCCCGCGACGAGCTCCTGGCGGTGTGGGACAGGGCCGGACTGGCCACCGCCGGCCAGCGCGGCTACCACCTGTTGTGGCACCTGGCCCAGACGGGGACGCTGTGCTTCGGCCCAGTGTGGAACGGTCAGCAGCTGATCGTGCTCGTCGACGAGTGGATCCCCGACCCCCGTCGCCTGGAGCGCGACGAGGCGCTCCGTGAGCTGGCGTGGCGCTACTTCCGCAGCCACGGGCCGGCGACCGTCAAGGACCTCATGCGCTGGGGCCACCTCGTGGCCGGCGACGCCCGCACCGGTCTGGCCCTGGCCCGTGCCCGGCTGGCCACGCTCGACGTCGACGGGATCGAGCACCTCATGGACCCGCGGACGCCCGAGGTGCTCGAGTCGTGCCGGCGGGAGGCGCGGGGCGTCTTCCTGCTGCCCGGCTTCGACGAGCTCATCCTCGGCTACCACGACCGGCGGTGCGTGCTGCCCGCCGAGCTCGCCGACCGCATCGTTCCCGGCGCCAACGGCATGTTCCGGGCCACGGTGGTGAGCGACGGTGGGGTGGTGGGGACCTGGAAGCACGTCGGGCGGGGAGCGAAACGGAGGGTGGAGGCGACGCCGTTCGAGTCCTTCCCCGACGAGGTGGCCGAGGCGATCCCCCGGGTGTACGCCGAGCTGCCGTAGAGGCTCGACGGGCGCAGACCGGGTAGGAGGCGCTGGCCGACCATTGGACGAGAGGACGTTACCCTCGCTACGCCGTGCTCCATGGGAGCACGGCGGCTCCACCACGGCGCGCTGGGGCGGCGAAGAAGCGCAACGTCGCTGTCGGGGACGTGCGCCCGGGATTGGGCTGGGGCCGTCTCATCGTCGAGGTCGTAGGCGAAGCTCGGCGCCCGATCTCGTGGCGCTACGAGCGGAACGCCGTCGAAGGCAAGGATCGCGACGCTGCCCAACAATCAGGCCGGCGACGGATCCGGAAGCGACGGCGAAGGGGGCCCACGCCATCGAGCGGGCCGTGGCCGGAACGGCCCGGAGGGCGGC
>DASZDK010000037.1:0-3685 GCA_035942035.1 Acidimicrobiales bacterium | reverse complement strand
GCGGCGGTGTAGCCGACGAACAGCAATGCGCCGTAGGCGCGGGCGCCGGCCTTGCTCATGCCCAGGGCCAGCCCGGCGAGGCCGAGGAGGAGGTGCACGACGTTGTGGGCGGGGTTGACCTCCAAGCCCAGCAGGTACTGGTCGGTGTCGCGGGCGAAGAAGTCTTCGAAGCTGGCGATGTCGAGGCCGGTGACGAAGAAGCCGGCGATTCCGGCCACGGTGAAGACGAGTCCGACGATCAAGGCGAGGTACTGGCTCGGGCTCTTGGGCATGTGGTTCCCTCCTGTTCGTCGACGCGGATCTTTCCCGGCCAGGCCGCCGCCGAACCTCGCCGGGCCCTTCCGGTACCGTACCGCCACGCCGGGTCCTGGACGTGACGAAGGAGCGCCATGGGTGTGGAGAGCGGGTTGTACCGGTTCGTGTTGCTGCTGCACATCACGACCGTGGTGGTGGGCTTCGGACCACTGTTCTTCAGCGCCGCCTCCACCCGGTTGGCTCGCCAGCGCGGCGGCGCCGAGGAGGCCGCCATCAGCGATGCCAACCAGCAGATGACCGAGTGGGCGGAGAAGGCCATCTACGCCGTCCCGGTCTTCGGCATCCTGCTCGTGCTGCTGAGCGACGGCACCTGGGCCTTCGACCAGCTCTGGATCACCCTGTCGTTCGTCCTCTACTTCGCCGTGGTGGCGGTGCTCCACGCCGTGGTGAAGCCGACCCACCGGCGGCTCAACGAGGTCACGGCGAGCCTGGTGTCCGAGGGCGGCCGAGCGCCGGCCGGCGCAGGCGGGGGCGGCAGTCGCCGTCCCCCGCAGCTGGCCGAGCTCGAGCAGCTGGGAAAGAAGCTGGCGGCGGGCAGCGGTGCCCTCAACGCGCTGGTGATCATCCTCATCGGCGTGATGATCTGGAAGCCCGGGCTCTAGGGTCCGTCGGCGCAGCTGCGTAGCCGCCAGGCGTTCCCTCTATACCGGCGTGCCGTCGTAGGGCGCCGGGTCCCGGGGGCTGGGGATGGTGGGTCGGGACCAGCTCATGGCTCGTGAGAGCTGGTCGGTGAGGGCCCGCCACTCGGCGGGGTTCCAGCCCTCGGCCACGCCGGCCAGGCTGAGGTCCTGGCGAATGTGGACCAGCGCCGGCAGGCGCTGGAGGCCGAGGCCCTTCACCGCCTCGCGGTCGGGGTCGGGAAAGGTCAGGAACTCCCGGGCGTAGGGCCCGAGGAACTGCCGGGCCTCCTCGTCGGTGCACGTCACGAGCAGGGCGACGCGGCAGTCCGCCTGGTCGTAGACCCGGAAGATGCGGGCGACGGTCGGGAGCAGCCAGGCGCTCTCCGAAGTGAAGGGGTCGAGGGCGGCGACCACCAGGTGGAACGTGGTCAGCCACTGGGCCAGCGTGTGCGGCGATCCGTTGATCGGGGTGAGCGCCAGCTCCCCGGGGGCGTCGGTCGGCACCGCGGGAAGGTAGCAAGGCCGCCTCCCTCCCGACGAACTTGGGGCACGGCTCACCGACGCCGACGGGCGGGCTGGCCGTTAGCGTTCGTCCCGTGCACCCCATGGAGCGGCTGCGCTACGTCGCCGGCGCCGGTCGCCTCGAGCACGAGCTGTTGGTCCAGGAAAGCGCCGGGTCGCTCGCTGCGCTGGCCGGCGATGGCGCCGCCCTCCTGCTGTCGTGCAAGCGGCTCCTCCAGCGCCATCCGTCCTCCGGCCCCCTCTGGTGGTTGTGTGCCCGGATGCTGTGCAGCGACGACCCGCGCCGCGAGGGCAGGCGCTGCGCCAGGGAGCTGACCGGTGACGAGACGCCCCAGCACCTGGATGCCGAGCTGCCCGAGGCCGGCGTCGTGACCGTCCTCGGCTGGCCGGAGCTGGCGGCCTCGGTCCTGGCCCGTCGGGGTGACCTGCGGGTGCTGGTGGTCGATGCCGGAGGCGAGGGCGACGAGCTGGCGTCCCGGCTCCGGCTGCTCGACGCCGACGCAGTGCCGGTGAGCGACCGAGGGGTCTCCGCCGCGGTGCTGGCGAGTGACGCCGTGGTGCTGGAAGCCGGCGCGTTGGGCGTCGGCGGCTTCGTGGCCGTGGCGGGTTCGAGAGCGGCAGCGGCGGTGGCCCGCCATGCCGGGGTGCCGGTGTGGGTGGTGGCCGGCGTCGGACGGGTGGTGCCCGCCGGGGCCTGGGCTGCGCTGGCCGGTCGCCTCGCCGGCGCCGAGCCGTGGTCCGCCGACGAGGAGGTGGTGCCCCTGGAGCTGGCCGACGTGCTGCTGCGGCCAGCCGGCCGGCTGGCCCTGCCCGGGCACGTCGTCCCCGATTTTCCCGAGGTCCCCGAGCTCCTGTAACGGGACGCCGTCGTGGGTAGGCCCGGCGCATGGGCGACGTCATCGAGCTCTCCGGCAATGGCACGACGGGCCGGGGGTACCTGGCCACCCCCGAGCACGGGGCCGGTCCGGGCGTGGTGGTGATCCAGGAGTACTGGGGCCTGGTGCCCCACATCCACGACGTGTGCGACCGCCTGGCCGGTGAAGGCTTCACCGCCCTGGCCCCCGACTTGTTCCATGGCGCCACCGCCAGCGAGCCGGACGAGGCTGGCAAGCTGATGATGGCGTTGAACCTGGGACAGGCGGCGAGGGACATGGGGGCGGCGGTCGACCATCTCGTTGCCAGCGAGGCGGTGCGCGGCGCCGGTGTCGGGGTGATCGGCTTCTGCATGGGCGGTGGGCTTGCCCTCATGCTGGCCACGGAGCGACCCGACGACATCCGCGCCTGTGTCGCCTTCTACGGGCTCATCCCGTGGGAGTCCGCCCATCCGGAGTGGTCCCGCCTGGAGGCCGGGGTGCAAGGGCACTTCGCCGAGGAGGACGAGTTCTTCTCGCCGGACCAGGCTCGCCAGCTGGAGCAGACACTGCGTGACGCGGGCAAGGACGTGGAGATGTTCCTCTACCCGGGCGTGGGCCATGCCTTCTTCAACGACGCCCGTCCGGAGGCCTACGACCCCTCGGCGGCCAGCACTGCCTGGACGCGATCCCTGGAGTTCCTCCGGGCCAAGCTCGGATAGGCGGTGTCCCGCAGCCGGCGGGGGGCCTCGTCCCGGCCGAGGGCATGGACGGCGGTTCGCTCGTACCATCCGCACCATCGCAGCACTGGAGGGAACGGGAGGGGTCGGCGACGGGGTGGTCATCGACGTCGTCATTCCCGCCCGTAACGAGGCGGCCACGGTGGCGGCCAACGTCGCTGCCGCCCGGAGCTGTCGTTTCGCCCGTGACGTCGTCGTCGTCGACGACGGCTCCTCGGACGACACCGCCGCGCTGGCTGCCGCCGCCGGCGCCAGGGTCCTCGGGCGCCCCGGGCCGAGCGGCTCCAAGGCCCTGGCCATGGCCGCCGGCGTGGCGGCCACTGACGCCCCGGCCATCCTCTTCGTCGACGCCGACTGCACCGGTCTCACCGCTGAGCATCTGGACGGCATCTGCCGGCCGTTCGTCGAGGGCCGAGCCACCATGTCGATCGGCATGTTCGACTACGGCCGCTTCTGGAACCCCGTGGTCCTGCGCTGCCCCCCCTTGAGCGGCGAGCGCGTCGTCCCCCGGTGGGTGTTCGAGGCCGTGCCGCCGGACAAGCTGGTGGGCTACACGATCGAGATCCGGCTCAACGAGGTGGTGTGCGAGCGTCGTCTCACGACCAGCGTGCGCACCATGGCCGGCGTCCAGCACAGG
>DASZDK010000036.1:0-28709 GCA_035942035.1 Acidimicrobiales bacterium | reverse complement strand
GAACAGCTCCGAGCCGCCGCCAGACAGGGGTCGAGGGCAGGGCTATCCTCCGACTGGGTGGCTGGAAGCCTCCTTCTCACGGGCAGAGCGCAATCGGCCTGGGCCGCATTTCAGAACAGGAGGTTCAATGAAGTTCATCGTTGATGTCACCCTGGAAAAGCTCGACTACGACGAGGATCCTGCGGAAGTAGCAGAACGCCTGAAGGCCATTCTGGTGAACTCTGAGGTTCATGGCGTCGAAAGCATCAACGGGGTCGAAGTGAGCAGTGAGGCTGGAGAGCAGCAGCCCCACGAAAAGGGCAGCGGCGTAAACCCCTAGCTGTAGCGGGCTCTTGGAGGTTCGTTTGACGACGAGCCCCGTCGGCGCGGGTACAGGAGGTCGTTCTCGACGGCGCGCACCTGCCAGTCGAAGAGAACGGCTCTCCCTATCCAGGCGGACGGCCGACCATCCCGCAATTTGCGGCGCCCTGACGAGTTGCGACGGATCTTGGGCGAGGCCGGAGCCCTCCACGTCGCTGAGTCAGAGTGGCTGCCGCCCTTGCGAACGCGCTGCAGTCGACTGAACCCCGCTCGGGATATCCAGTTGCGCACGGTCGGCCCAGGGACGATGAGGGCGACGAGCTGGTAGATCGCCGACGTGCCCGCGCCGGTGGGCAGCACGGCCACGACGTCGCGCCCGGCGGCCGGGGGCCGGATCGCCTCCTCCTGGCGGGGGGAAGCGCTCGAAGCCGAAGGTCTGGCGGGCCAGCCGGCGGAGGCTGGGAGTCGCCAGCCCTACTGCTCCGCCACGGTGGGCTCTTCGCCCAGCGGGCGGTCCTGGAAGCCGTCGCCCTCCTCCAACCCCTGCTCCCGACCGCCGATGAAGGCCTGCTCGGGATCGGCGCCGTGGCCGAGGAGGATGTCGAGGAGGTCGTCGTTGGGCCGACCGATGATGTGGGCGCTCATGGGCGGGTCCTTCCCCAGGCGGGCGCTTCCTAGTCGCCCACGGCGGCGGCTGCGTTCACGGTTTGCCGCGGGCGTCCTCGAAGAGGTCCCCAACCGCTTCGGCAGCTTCCGATCCGAGAGGTGTCGCGTACCCATGCCGCTCTTGAAACGCTCAGCGAACCTGCCGATCGGAGCGCCGTGCGACGTCGGGGCGGTGGATGGCGGGCGTCCCGAGGTGCCGGTAGTCGCTGCGAACCGGGCCAGGCCTGCACGCGGCGTCGTCCATTCAAGCTTGCCTGCCGCTGGCTTCATGCCTCATCGAGGTGGTTGGGCGGATGTTGGACTGTCCGGGGCTGTGCTTGGATTGCTGACGATGGGGCAGACGTCGGTGACTGCCATCGGCATCTTCGTGTTCATGACAGCGGTGCTGATGGGCCTCGGGTTGTGGATGCTTGCGGTGGAGGGCAGCGCGACCGGGCTTCTCCCGATCGCCTTCGCTCTCTTCAACCTGGCTGTCGGCATCTTCTTCTTCAAGGCGAGGAACCGGTGACGATGCGGGTGCAGTCGTCTACTCGGTGGAAGCGGCGAGCGCTGGTTGAGGACTGCGCTGGCCGGTGACGCCGGCGAGGACACCGTCGAGGGCATTGCCCGTCTCGTCCTGCTGTCCGGCCAGAGATGGCCCTAGGTGTCGAGGGTCTCCAGCGCAGACTGGTGACCGAGGCGGCGCTGGACGGTCCTGACCGAGGAGCCCTTGGCGATGAGCTGGGAGGCGTAGGGAGTGCCGGAGGTCGTGGTAGGTCGCCCACTCCGATAGCCCCGGATTCCTTCGGGCCCGGCCCGAAAGCTCGCCTTGCTCTTCTCGGGGGTCCGAGCTCCGGCGTCATTGCGCTCGGGCAGAGCGATGCGGAAGCACGGCGACGAGGCGATCAGTCGGTCGCCGACGGCGGGCTTTGGAGATGGGCGACACCCAGCGGTAGACGAGCTCGACGGTGGCCGGCGCCAGCACGCCAGACGGCGTCGAGAATCGCTGGGCGTCACCCTTGCGGGCGAACTGGCGGCCCTTCTGAGGCCCGCCAGGGGACTCCCACGGGGCCCGGTACCGGCCGTCGGGGCCTTGTCGATACTCGCCATCAGCCCATCCACGGAGAGTGGTGACGGTGAGCCGGCCTGTAGGCGGGGTTCTGTACGCCCCGGAGGGCGTGGTGGCCATCCATCTAACGCGGCCTACCTGGGGATGCTGCCTCCGCAGAGGCAGCGGGCGGGCCACCCGTTCCCACACTTGGCCTTGCTCCGGGTGGGGTTTGCCGAGCCGCCCGGGTCACCCCGGGCGCTGGTGCGCTCTTACCGCACCGTTTCACCCTTGCCTGTGCCCCGGAGGGCCATCGGCGGTCTGTTTTCTGTGGCACTTTCCTGCGGGTCACCCCGACTGGCATCTCGCCAGCACCCTGCCCTGTGGAGCCCCGACCTTCCTCGACACGATCGGTCGAAACCGTCGTGCCGCGGCCACCCAGCCGGCTCACCGTCGCCCCCAGTATGTCAGTGGACTGCTGGACTCGACCGGTGACGTCGAGATCAGGGCCCGCCGACGACGTGTGCGGTGGCCCGGCGCCCGGGCAGCTTGACCACCTCGATGGCGTTGGGCAGGCGGTCCTTCACCTCGGCGTCGTGCGTGACGACCAGCACCTGGCGAAAGCGGCCCCGGAGGCGCTCGAGCGCCCGCAGCATGCGGTCCTTGCGGTCGGCGTCGAGGAAACCGAAGACCTCGTCGAGCACCAGCAGTCCGACCTGGCCGCCGGACTGGAAGCCCAGGTGCTCGCTGATGGCGACGCGAAGGGCGAGGTTGGCCAGATCGGTCTCCGAGCCCGAGAAGCGGTCCATGTCGTAGGCGACCCCCTGGTCGAGGATCCGGATGGCGTAGGTCTCGGGATCGATCTTGAGCTCGTCGTACTCGGCGTCGGTCAGCTCGGCGAACAGTGACGCCGCCTGGCGGGAGAGCCGGGGACCGACCGAGCCGACCAGCTGGTTGCGGAACTGGTGCAGCAACTCGGCCAGCCGCCCGAGGTGGCGGGCTTGCTCGGCCAGCTGCCCCAGCTTGGCGTGTTGCTCGGCGCCGGCGGCCAGGCTGCGCTCCGCCGCGTCGGCGGCGGCCTCGGCGCGCGCCGCGTCGACCTCCGCGCTGCGGCTGCGGACGTCGGCCACGTCGAGCGCCTGCTCGGCCAGCTCGAGCGCCTGGCGGGCGGAGGCCAGGGCGTGGCGGTCGAAGGACAGGGCACGGACCTTGTCCCGCAGCGCCTCGAGTCGTCCCGCACCGCTGTCGCGCTCGTCTCGTGCGGCTTCGAGCTCGCGCTCGGCCCGGGCCTGTCGGTCGAGGCGGCCCCTGAGCAGCTGGCACTCCTCGGCCGCCTGGCGCCGACGCTCGACCTCGGCCGGCAGCTCCGTGTCGTCCTCCGGGCGCAGCGGTGAGTGGAGCCGGGCCCTGGCCTGGCGCAGTGCCTGTTCCGCCGCCTCACGCCCGGCTCGATGACGCTCCCACGCTCCCCGCGCCTGCCGGGCCTGTTCGAGGTCGCGGTGCTCGTGCCGGGCCCGATCGGCGGCGTCGTCGGCGGCGGCGACCAGCGCCGGCCGCCGGCCGTCGAGCTCCCGCAGGTGGGCTTCGACCCGTGCCAACTCGCCCCGGCGGTGGGCCTGCACCTGTTCGAACGCCTCGCCCAGCGACTGCCCGCACAGCGGGCAGTCGCCCTCGTCGGACACACGGACGGAGTCGTCGAGGGCGGCTGAGGCCGAGGTCCGTTGCCGGCGAGCCTCCGCCACCAGGGCGTCGTGGGTGGCCAGGGCGCCGCGGGCGTCCTCTGCCGCCCGTCGGGCAGCGGCGCACCGGTCTTCCTCGGGTACCGGCGGTTGGGGCGAGCTCGGCGTGGCCGCCAGCGCCGCCTCGGCCTCGCGCACCCGCTGGACGGCGGCGAGACGGGCTTCGGCGGCGTCCAGCCCCTTGGCCTCGTCCTCCAGCCGGGCCAGGCGGGCTCCGGCCTCGGACAGCTCGGCCAGCTCCCCCTCGAGCTGGGCAACCCGCGCCACGGCGGCGTCGTGGTGGCTCCGCACCATGCGCCCTTCGGCGACCAAGGCCTCGTGCTCGCCGGCGTGGACGGCCATCTGGTCGTGCTCGCGGCGGGCGAGGCCGAGTTGCCGCCGGCGCTCGCCCAGCTCGGCCCGGGCCCCCTCTGCGCCGAGTTCCGCCGTGCGGGCGGCCTGCTGGGCTTCGGTGGCGGCGACCTGCAAGGCGTCGAGATCGGGCAGCAGGGCCCGGAGGCGGGCATGGTCGTCGGCGGCGGCCCGGGCGTCGCGGCGCGCTCGGTCACGGGCGACGTCGAGCGGGGTGATGCCGAGCAGCTTGAGCACGAGGTCACGTCGCTTGGCCGGGGCGATGGTGCTGAAGGCGGCCAGCTGGTTCTGCTCGGCGAACACCGAAGCCCGGAAGGAGGCGTCGTCGATCCCGAGCAGCGATCGCACGTAGCGAGCGGTGTCGCGTGCGCCGTCGGCCACCAGGAGACCGTCGGCCCAGGCCCGGGCCCGCACGGTGGAGTTGACCCCGCTGATGGTGCGGCGGACGGCGTAGAGGTGGCCCTCGTGCTCGAACTCGACCTCGGTGACCGACTCGGCCTCGATGCCGGCGGTGCGCACCTCGTCGTTGCTGGTGCGGGAGTGGCCGAAGAGCGCCCACGGGACGGCGCTCACGAGGGTCGTCTTGCCTGAACCGTTGGCGCCGTAGATGCCCACCAGGCCAGGGGGGACCTCGAGCTCGAGCTCGTCGGCGAACACCCGGAAGTTGCGCAACAGCAGGCGGGTGATCCTCACGGCCCCGCCTCCTCCACCGCCCGGACCAGGTAGTCGTGACCGAGCCGGCGCAGCTGCTGGTGGTCGAAGCCGGCGAGGTCCTGGTGGTCGACGTAGTCGTCCCACCGCGTGGGCATCGACGCCATGTCGGCGAGGTCGTCGACGGGCATGGCGGCGTCGACGAAGCGCGGTTCGAGCTTCAGGTGGAGGGCGGCGCCGGCCGCCGCCCGCACGGCTTCGAGGTCGAGCAGGCGATAGGCCTCGGGCTCGACGCCCTCCAGGTAGAGCCGGGCCACGGCCCCCTCACGCACGGTCGCGGCCCGCTCGAGGACCTGGTCGGCCACCTCGCCGGGCGACAGGCCCAGCGCCTCGACGGTGGGCAGGGTCACCAGCGGCCGCTGCCCGGGCAGGGCCAGGTGGCGGCACCGGCCGGTGTCGGTGTCGAGGACCACGATGCCTTTGGCCCGGCCGGGGTCGTCGGCGAAGGTGAAGGTGTCGGTGGAGCCGGCGTACCACACCCCGGGCCGGACCTGGGTGTGGACGTGGTAGTGGCCCAGCAGCACCAGGTCGGCCCGCAGCAGCCCGTCGTCGACCTCGATCTCGTTGATGTCGGCGTAACGGCGTTCGACCGATGGGACCAGCGGGTGGGCCAGCAGCAGGTTGGTGCGGTCGAGGTCGCGCTCGGCATCGGCTCGACGGAGCGCCTCGACCGTGGCCTCGGCGGTCAGCATCTGCGGGACGGCATGGACCACCAGGCCGGGCAGCTCGAAGCGCTCGTAGGCCATCCGGTGGGCGAAGTGGAAGTCGTCGCCGAACGTGTCAGCCAGGGCGGCGTAGGGGCTCCCCGTGCCGGGGAGCCGGGGGGTGTCGTGGTTGCCGGTGATGACCACGGTGGCGACCCCGTGCTCACGCACCCGGGTCAGTGCCCGCTGGGCCACCCGGAAGCAGCGGTACGTCGGGCGGGGATGGTCGAACACGTCGCCCAGCCACACCAGGACGTCGGGTTGCTGGGCCAGGGCCAGGTCGACGGCGGCGTCGAACGACGCCTCGAAGTCGAGCTCGCGCACGTTGACCCCGTCACGGGTGTAGGGCAGGTAGGACCGACCGAGGTGCGCGTCTCCGAGAGCGACGACCTTCATGCCTCCATGGTCGCGCAGGAGGGGTGACAGTTACACGGATGTAATTTCAGGTCGTTCTTTTTCCGAACCGTGTTGCAAATTGATGACGAACCGCCAGACTGGGCGCTCCCAGCACGGGACGACCCAACGAGGTCACCAGGCCACCGGCCGGACGCTGGATCCCTCAAATCCCACCGCCTTGCCGCGCGCCCGAAGTCCTGGTCAGTCGCCCGTGTCCCCCCCAATGGAAGGAACCCTGCCTATGAGTGCCATCCTGATGGCTGCGGCCATGGCCGTTTCGGCCCCCACCCCGGCGCCCGCCCACATCGAGGCTCCGCCCCCGCCGCCGCCGGCGACGCCGGCGGCCGAGGTGCCGGCCCCGCCAGCACCGCCGGAGGCAACCGTGCACACGGTGGCGCCTCGCGAGTCCCTGTCCCGGATCGCCCTGTGCGAGCTCGGAAATGCCGACCGATGGGTCGAGGTGTTCGAGCTCAACCGCGGCCTCGTCACCGACCCCGACATCATCATCGAGGGCTGGGTGCTGGCCCTTCCCGAGCCCGGCACGGGCGACTGCCCGGTGCCGGCGCCGGCGCCGGCGGCAAAGGCGTCCGCGACCTCCACGCCCGCCAAGACCGCCAAGACCACCAAGACCGCCACGTCCTCGGGTGCTTCCGCGTCCTCCACGAGGGGCGCCACGTCGACGCCGACCACCGCTCCTCGGCAGGTGGCGGCGACGTCGCAGCGGCCGCAATCGAGCGGAGGAACCAACCTCGACTCCATCCGCCAGTGCGAGTCGGGCGGGAACTACGGGGCGGTGTCCTCCAGCGGCAAGTACCGCGGCGCCTATCAGTTCGACCAGCAGACCTGGGAGTCGGTGGGCGGCAGCGGAGACCCGGCCGCCGCCTCCGCCGCTGAGCAGGACCAGCGGGCCGCCGCCCTCGCGCAGCAGCGGGGATCGTCGCCCTGGCCCAACTGCGGCTGACGAGCACCGCTCTCCAGCGCACTGACGTCGTGAGAAGGGGTCGCCTCCGGGCGGCCCCTTCTCGCGTTCCCGCCCGAGCGCAGCGGATGAGTCGCCCTCGCTGCGTGCTAGAACGGTGCCAAGACGGGAGCTCGGACGCACCGGGCTGAGAGGGTCCCTGCGGGGGCCGACCGTGAACCTGATCCGGATAATGCCGGCGGAGGGAGCATCGTGGCCGATGACGTGTTGGCACAGCAGAAGCGGTACGTGAACGGGTCGCGCCCGGGGGTGCGAGTGCCGTTCCGCGAGGTGGCGCTGCATGCCACCGACGGTCCCGGCGGTCCCGTCGGGAACCTCCCGGTGCGCCTGTACGACACCAGTGGGCCGGGCAGTGAGCCCTCGGTGGGGCTCGCGCCCCTGCGTGGCGAGTGGATCCTCGGACGAGGCGATGTCGAGGCCTACACCGGCCGGCCGGTCCAGGGCCGCGACGACGGCCGGTCGGCGGCCCGGCGAGGCGGTGTCGAGCGCCAGTTCGAGGGCCGGCGTTCCCCGATCGTGCGGGCCCGGCCGGGGGCGACCGTCACCCAGATGCACTACGCCCGTCGCGGCGAGATCACCCCGGAGATGGAGTTCGTGGCCATCCGCGAAGGCGTCGAGCCGGAGCTGGTGCGCTCCGAGATCGCTCGGGGACGGGCCATCCTCCCGGCCAACGTGAACCACCCCGAGTCCGAGCCCATGGTGATCGGACGGCAGTTCCTCGTGAAGGTCAACGCCAACATCGGGAACTCGGCAGTGACCTCGTCCATCGACGAGGAGGTCGAGAAGCTGTCCTGGGCCACCCGCTGGGGTGCCGACACGATCATGGACCTCTCCACCGGTCCGGAGATCCACACCACCCGGGAGTGGGTCATCCGCAACTCGCCGGTGCCGCTCGGTACGGTGCCGATCTACCAGGCGCTGGAGAAGGTCGACGGCCAAGCCGAGGAGCTCACCTGGGAGATCTACCGGGACACGCTGATCGAGCAGGCGGAGCAGGGCGTCGACTACGTCACCGTCCACGCCGGCGTGCTGGCCGGCTACGTCGACCTGACCGCCCGCCGGGTCACCGGCATCGTGAGCCGCGGTGGCTCCATCCTCGCCGCCTGGTGCATGGCGCATGGCAAGGAGAACTTCCTCTACACCCACTTCGACGAGCTGTGCGAGCTCATGGCCGCCTACGACGTGGCCTTCTCGCTGGGCGACGGGTTGCGTCCCGGGTCGATCGCCGATGCCAACGACGCCGCCCAGTTCGCCGAGCTGGAGACCCTCGGTGAGCTCACCCGGCGGGCGTGGGCCGCCGACGTGCAGGTGATGGTCGAGGGCCCCGGCCACGTGCCGCTGCACAAGATCGAGGAGAACGTGCGCCGCCAGATCGAGGTCTGCGACGAGGCGCCCTTCTACACGCTGGGCCCGCTCACCACCGACGTGGCGCCCGGGTACGACCACATCACCTCAGCCATCGGCGCCGCCACCATCGGCATGCACGGCACGGCCATGCTGTGTTACGTCACCCCCAAGGAGCACCTCGGGCTGCCGGACCGCCAGGACGTCAAGGAAGGCATGATCGCCTACAAGATCGCCGCCCATGCCGCCGACCTGGCCAAGGGCCACCCCGGCGCCCAGGTGTGGGACGACGCGCTGTCGAAGGCCCGCTTCGAGTTCCGGTGGGAGGACCAGTTCAACTTGGCCCTCGACCCGGGGACGGCTCGGGCGTACCACGACGCCACCCTTCCTGCCGACGCCGCCAAGTCGGCGCACTTCTGCTCCATGTGCGGGCCCAAGTTCTGCTCCATGCGCATCAGCCAGGAGGTGCGCGATCGAGCGGCGGTGACCGACCTCGGCCTCGAGCTGCGCAACCGGGCGGCGGTGACCGACGTCGGAAGCGACCTGCGCAACCGGGCGGTGGCCGACGTTGGCCACGACGGCGGCTGAGCTCCAGGCGGGCCCGGACCTGGCCCGCCTCCACCTGGTCACGCCGGCGGGCGACCCCGGGTTCGTGGTGGCCGTCGTCGAGCAGGTGTTGCAGGCAGGCGCCCCGCTGATCCAGCTCCGGGTCAAGGGTAGAAGTGACCGGGCGCGGTGGTCGCTGGCCGAGGTGGTGTCCGAGCGCTGCCGCCGGGCCGGCGCCCGCCTGGTGCTGAACGACCGGGCCGACCTGGCCCGAGCCGTGGGTGCCGACGGCGTCCACGTGGGCGACGACGATCTCCCGGTGGCGGCCGTGCGCCGGGTGCTGGGCCCGTGCGCCGTGGTCGGGGCCACCTGTCGCGACGCGGAGGCCGCTCGGCGGGCCGAGGCCGAGGGCGCCACCTATCTCGGTGTGGGCCCGGCCTACGCCACCTCCACCAAGCAGGGCCTGCCCGAGCCGTTGGGACCCTCGGGCGTCGGGCGGGTGGCGTCGGCGGTGGCCATCCCCGTCGTCGGCGTGGGCGGGGTCACCGCCGAACGGCTGCCGGAGCTGCTCGACGCCGGGTGCCACGGCGTGGCCGTGTCGGGCGCCGTGTTCGCCGCACCCGACGCCGGGGTGGCGACCGAGGAGCTGATGGCCACCCTCGACGGCTGGAGCCAGCGGTGAGGGTGGTGGTGGTCGGTGGCGGCGTCATCGGGCTGAGCACCGCCTGGCGGGCGGCGAGCCGGGGAATGAGCGTCACCGTCGTCGACCCGGCGCCCGGGAGCGGCGCGTCGGCGGTGGCGGCCGGGATGCTTGCTCCCGTCACCGAGGTCCACTACGGCGAGGAGGCGCTGCTCGAGCTCAACCTCGAGTCGGCCCGGCGCTACCCCCGCTTCGTCGCCGAGCTCGAGGAGCTGACCGGCGCCGGCACCGGGTACCGGTCGTGCGGCACGGTGACCGTCGCTCGCGACGCCGATGACCTGGCCGCCCTCGACGAGCTGGTCGCTTACCAGCGCGGTCTCGGTCTCGACGTCGAGCGCCTGCGGAGCCGGGAGCTGCGCCGCCTCGAGCCGGGTTTGGCGCCCACCGTGCGGGGAGGCGCGCTGGTGGCAGGCGACCACCAGGTCGATCCTCGCCGGCTGGTCGCCGCCCTGCTGGAGGCGTGCCGGCGCGCGGCGGTGCGGTTCCTCCCGGAACGGGTGGTGGCCGTCGAGGCCCCGGCGGTGATCCTCGAGGGCGGGGGCAAGGAGACGGGCGACGTCGTGGTCCTCGCCGCCGGGTGCTGGTCGGGCCAGGTGGCGGGAGCAGCCGCTGCCTGCGGGCGCTCGGTGCGCCCGGTCAAGGGCCAGATCGTGCGCCTGCGTGGCGGGCCCGGCCCGCTCCCGATCGAGCGCAACGTGCGCGGCGTCGACGCCTACCTGGTGCCGCGGGCCGGCGGTGAGCTGGTGATCGGGGCCACCGTCGAGGAGCGCGGGTTCGACACCGAGGTCACCGGGGGAGCGGTGCACGACCTGCTCCGGGCCGCCCTGGAGCTGGTCCCCGACGTGGCCGAGCTCGCCCTCGTCGAGGCGGCGGCGGGCCTGCGGCCGGGCACGCCCGACAACGCCCCGGTCGTCGGGCCCACCGCCGTGGACCGGCTGGTGGCCGCCACCGGTCATTACCGCAACGGCATCCTGCTGGCGCCGGTCACCGCCGAGGCCGTCGTGGACCTGCTGGAAACGGGGGAGCTCCCCGCGGGCATGGCGCCGTTCTCCCCGCGGCGCTTCGACAAGGTGTTGTCCCGGTGAAGGTGACGGTCAACGGCGAGGACCGCAGCGTGGCCCAGGACTGCAGCGTGGACGACCTCGCCGGCGGCATGGGGGTGGGGCCGAGGGGGGTGGCGGTGGCGGTCAACGGTGAGGTCGTGCCCCGCAGCGCCTGGCCGGCGACGCCGCTGCACGACGGCGACCGGGTGGAGCTGCTGGGCGCCATGCAGGGAGGATGACGATGAGCGACATCGACGAACCGCTGGTGATCGGCGGCGAGAAGTTCGGCTCCCGGCTGATCCTCGGGACCGGCGGCGCCGCCAGCCTCGACGTGCTCGACGCCGCCCTGGAGGCGGCCGGGGCGGAGATGGCCACGGTGGCGTTGCGCCGCGTCGATCCCGCAGCGTCGGGATCGGTGCTCGACGTCCTGGCCCGCCGGGGGGTCAAGCTGCTGCCCAACACCGCTGGCTGCTTCACCGCCCGCGACGCCGTGCTCACCGCCAAGCTGGCCCGGGAGGCGTTCGAGACCGACTGGGTGAAGCTGGAGGTCATCGGGGACGACCGGACCCTGCTCCCCGACGCCGTGGAGCTGCTCGACGCCGCCGAGCAGCTGGTCGACGACGGGTTCATCGTGCTGCCCTACACCAGCGACGACCCCGTGTTGGCTCGCCGGCTGGAGGGCCTGGGCTGCGCCGCGGTGATGCCACTCGGATCGCCCATCGGGAGCGGCTCGGGCATCCGCAACCCGTACAACCTGGCCATCATCCGCGAGCAGGTGGCCGTGCCGGTGATCCTCGACGCCGGCATCGGCACCGCCTCCGACGCCGCCATGGCCATGGAGCTGGGGTGTGACGCCGTGCTGCTGGCCACCGCGGTCACCCGGGCCCGCGAGCCGGTGCTGATGGCCGAGGCCATGCGCAGGGGAGTGGAGGCGGGATGGTTGGCCCGCCGGGCGGGGCGCATCCCCAGGCGTCGCTACGCCGAGGCGTCCACCAGCCCCGAGGGGATGGC
Source organism: Acidimicrobiales bacterium (assembly GCA_035942035.1). Taxonomy (GTDB): domain Bacteria; phylum Actinomycetota; class Acidimicrobiia; order Acidimicrobiales; family CADCSY01; genus JAHWJR01. The sequence continues at coordinate 17,192 of DASZDK010000036.1, read as the reverse complement.
GGAGTGGGGCCTGCAGGAGCTCTGAGCGCCGGCGTGCTCCCGCGGTTGCTGGTGCTCACCGACCGTCGCCAGGCCCGGGCCGGGCTGGTGGCGACCGTGGCCGCCGCCGTCGACGCCGGGGCTCGCGCCGTGGTCCTGCGGGAGAAGGACCTGGCCGCTGAGGCTCGGGGACAGCTGGCCGGCGCGCTGCGGGAGCTGCTCGACCCGGTGGGCGGGACGTTGCTGCTCGCCGGCGCCGACGTGGAGGTGGTGCGGGCTGCCGACGCCGGCGGCCTCCACCTCGCCGCCACCGACGCCATGCCGCCGACCGGGACCGCTCCGATGGTGGGCCGGTCGTGCCACGACGCCGACGACGTGCGCCGGGCCTGCGCCGAGGGTGTCGACTACGTCACCGTCTCCCCGGTCTTCGCCTCGCCGTCCAAGCCCGGCTACGGGCCGGCGCTGGGCCCGCCGGGCTTGGCGGAGGCAGTTGCCGCCGCGCCCGTGCCCGTGTACGCCCTGGGCGGCGTCAGCGCCGCCTCCGCCGGGGCGTGCCTGGGCGCCGGCGCCGCCGGCGTGGCGGTCATGGGCGCGGTCATGGCGGCGGCTGATCCGGCGGCGGCAACGGCCGGGCTCCTGGCCGCCCTGATGGCGCCGGCGCAGTGCCGGTGACCCCCGCACCTCCGGTGGCGCTCGTCGTCGCCGGATCGGACTCCGGCGGGGGCGCCGGCGTGCAGGCCGACCTCAAGACCTTCGCCGCCTTCGGGGTGTTCGCCACCACCGCCATCACCGCCCTCACCGCCCAGAACACGAGGGGGGTGGCGTCGGTGCACGTGACGCCACCCGAGTTCGTCGCCGCCCAGATCGATGCCGTGCTCGCCGACTTCAGCGTGCGGGCGACCAAGACCGGCATGCTGGCCACCGCCGGCATCGTGGAGCTGGTGGCGGCCCGTGCGGCCACGGGCGCACTGCCGGCGCTGGTCGTCGACCCGGTGATGGTGGCCAGCAGCGGCGACCGGCTGCTCGAGCCGGAGGCGGAGCATGCCTACGTCGAGCTGCTCTTGCCCCACGCCGCCGTGGTCACGCCCAACCTGCGGGAGGCGGCCATCCTCGTGGGGCGACCGCTGGAGACGGTGGCCGACATGGGGGAAGCAGCCCGAGAGCTGGGGGAGACCGGCGCCGGCGTGGTCGTGGTCAAGGGCGGCCACCTGGAGGGCGACGCCGTCGACGTGGCATGGGACGGCGAGCAGCTCCACGAGCTGCGCAGCCCGCGGGTGGTCACCGACAACAACCACGGCACCGGCTGCAGCCTGGCGTCGGCCGTGGCCGCCGGCCTGGCCCTGGGGCACGGGCCGCTGGAGGCGCTGGAGGAGGCCAAGCGCTACGTCCACCGGGGCCTGGAGGCGGCCGCCGGCTGGCACCTGGGTGGAGGGCGGGGCCCGATCGAGCATTTTTCTTCTCGCCGGCGATGATCCGGCGCGATGAAATCGTGGGGCGGGGTGAGGCCGGACCCCCGGTCATAGAGCTCGACAGCTGTTCCCTTGGCGCCCTCGGTAGATGGACACCCACAGGATCGCAGCGATGATGCCCGTGCTGGCGTAGAACACGAAGGTGCGCCAGTCCAGGGTCAAAAGATGCTCGCCAGAAGGAGTCTGACGCCCACGGCGCCCACGGCCATGAAGGCGATGGTGACGAGCGACGCGACGATGCTGACGTCGTCTTTGTCGGGGTGCGACTTCTCGTGCTCACCGCCAGCATTTGGCCGCTGCTATACGTTGTCAACCCGGCTTTGGCCCAGTAACGGCAGCAACCGACACAGTTGGCGGCTACGTAGGGTGGCTCGGGACGGACCCCTGCAGTGAGCATCCCGGCTGAGCTTCGGGTTCGAGAAAGAGATCGTCGCCTGGGCCCGTCTCTTAAGCAGACCCGGTTGAGGGAATTGATGGAGCGCCTTGCCTTGGCCGGCACCGTTGGCACAGAGCTGGACCAGCGTCTGCTCGCCCTGGCGGATTGCGCAGCGTCACGCCCGCTCCCCCCGTGTACGCCGGCTTGGCCGGGCGCAACTGCGGCCGGACGCCCCCGCCGCCGCAGGCGCCGCCTCTGGATGGCGGCCAGGAGAAGAACAGCGCGGAGGGCGATCAGTTGGCCCGAGTGCAGCGAGCGCAGCGAGCGAACGACGGCGAAATCAGATCAGGTCGGCCCGGCAGGCGGGGCAGAGGCCGAGGGCGTCGGCGGACACGGCGGCGTCACAGCGCCAGCAGTCGTCGGGGCGGGAGTCGACCGGCCAGGCATCCCAGAGCCGGGGTGCGCCGGCGGCTGACCGACGGGCCCGCCGGGGTCGACGCAGCATCCGCCGGGCGGAGTCGGCGTCACGATGCAGGGCGCGCAGGGTCGCCTCCATCTCCGCTTGTGTCGACGTCTGTTGCAGGTGGATGTCCACTTCGACGCTCCCATGGTGCGCCCGCTCGCCGACGTGGTCAATAGGTGGTGAGCACAGTTAGCTCAGCGGGCGCCGCGTGTGCGGGACGGGCGGTGGCGCATGGCGATCACGGCGCCGACCAGGCCACAGGAGTAGGCCAGGAGGGCGGCGAAGGCGATGCTCGTCAGCGAGATGGGCTCACCCGCCACCAGCCGGCGGACCAGCCCGACGCCTTGGACGACGACGAAGGCGGCGACGGCGGCCAGCGCCCCGTTGGTCAACGGCCCGGCGACGGCCCGCCGTGCCGCCACGTAGGCGCCAGCGCCGAAGCCGATGAGCACCGGGACGAGAAAGGCGAACACCAGGTTGGTGTCCTCCTCACCGGCTCCGACGAGCTCACCCAGCAGCGTCACCGGGACGATGACGGCGAGGGCGGTGAGGGTACCGGCGATGAGGGCACGGCGGTCGAGGACGTCCACGGGGCTGGCGATCGTGCACCTCGATCTCGGCGGTCGGCGGACCCCGGGAGGCTACCGCCGGCCGCCTCCGCCCGGGCCCGTAGCGTGGGCTCGAGGGGCCACGTTGCTCTGGCCGGCGGGCGCCCGGGCGAAGGAGAAGCGGTGAGCGAGTCGTGGCAACGGGTGGCGAGGTCGGCCGAGGTGACGGGGCCTCGATTCCTGCGGGTCGAGGTGGGGGGCCGCCCGGTGCTGCTCACCCGCCTGTCGGACGGTTCGGTGGTCGCCTTTGGCACCATCTGCCCCCACCAGGGCCTGCCGCTCGACGATGGCTCGCTGTGGGAGGACGAGGTCGACTGCCCGCACCACCACTACACCTACGACCCTCGCACCGGGGAGAACCGCTTTCCCAGGCAGGTCGTGGCGGGCCGGCGGACCCGCACGGTGCCGGGAATCGATGCCTTCGCCGCCAGGGAAGAGGGTGGTTGGGTCCACGTCGGGCCACGGCGCCGGCGCCCTGACTGACGCTGAGGAGCCGGGCCGAGCACGGGGGCCTGCCGCCGAGCGCGTAACGGCCTGGACTCACAGCGCCCGCCTGAACGATACTGCATCTCAAGCCGCGAGTAACCGCTACCGCAAGGATGGAGAGCCGCACGATGAAGCAGACCTGGCGTCAGCACGCGGCGTGCAAGGGCATCGACCCCGACGTCTTCTACCCGCACGAGGACGAGGAGGCGGAAGCCGCCAAGGAGGTGTGCGGGGTGTGCCCTGTGCGCCAGGCGTGCCTCGAACACGCCCTCGTGGCGCGCGAGCGTGACGGCGTGTGGGGTGGGGCAACCGAGCGCGAGCGGCGGCGGATCATCCGCCAGCGCCGGCGCTCGGCCTGATCGAGCCGGGCGAGCGGAGCGGGCGGGCCGTGGGTGCACCGGCCGAGGACCGCGCAGGTGCAAGCCCGCAGCATGGTCCGACCGGTCTCACGCCCGTCCCCTCGCTCGAGTCGCTGGGAGGGTGGCCGGTGGTCCTGCGGACCCTGATTGCCGGCGAGGACCTGAGCCCCTCCCATGCCGGCGCGGCGCTGGCCGAGATCCTCGAGGGCGCGGCCACCTCGGCGCAGATCGCCGCCTTCGTGGTGGCGCTGCGCATCAAGGGCGAGACGGTGGCGGAGATGAGCGGCCTGGTACAGGCCATGCTCCAGGCTGCCGAGCGCGTCCCCCTGCCGCCAGGGCTGGTGGCCGTCGACACGTGCGGCACCGGCGGGGCCCGCAGCCGGCGGGCGGCGGCGTTCAACGTCTCCACCATCGCCAGCTTCGTCATCGCCGGCGGCGGGGCGGCGGTGTGCAAGCACGGCAACCGCGCCGCCTCCTCCACGAGCGGGTCAGCCGATCTGTTGGAGGCGCTGGGGATGGTCATCGACCTCGGGCCGGAGGGCGTGGCCCGTTGTGTCACCGAGGCGGGGCTGGGGTTCTGCTTCGCCCCCCGGTTCCACCCGTCCATGCGCCACGCCGGCCCCACCCGGCGCGAGCTCGGCGTTCCCACGGTGTTCAACTTTCTCGGGCCGCTCGCCAACCCGGCGGGTGTGCGCCGCCAGGTCGTGGGCGTCAGCGACCCCCGGATGGCCGAGAAGATGATCGGTGTGCTGGAGGGCAAGGGTGCCGACCGGGCCCTGGTGGTCTACGGCCACGACGGTCTTGACGAGCTCACCACCACGACGACATCGACCGTGCTCGAGCTGCGGGAGGGCACGGTGCGGGCGTCCACCGTCGATCCGTCCGACCTCGGCATCTCCCCCGCTGACGCTTCGTCGATCCGGGGCGGTGACGCTCGGTTGAACCAGGAGCTGGCCACGAGGGTGATCGACGGCGAGCGTGGGCCTCACCGCGATCTGGTGCTGCTCAACGCCGCCGCCGGCCTGGTGGCCGCCGGCGTGGCCGACGACCTGAAGGAGGGCTACGCGGCGGCGTCGGCCTCGGTTGACGACGGGGCGGCGGCGCGGGTGCTCGAGCAGGCGGTGGCGGTGTCGCAGGAGGCCAAGCGGGCGCACACATCCGACTGAGGCACCGGCGGCCTCACTCGGCGCCGAGGCTCCACATCGAGTCGAGGTCGTGACGGCTGTAGGCCCGGAAGGCGATGAGCGTCCGTGTGTCCAGCACGCCCTCCAGCCCGTTCACCCGTCTGGTGACCACGTCGGCCAGCTCGTCGTGGTGGCGGACTCGCACCACGGCGACGATGTCGGCCTCGCCGGCGGTGGAGTACACCTCGGCCACACCGTCGACATCGGCCAGGGCCACGGCGAGATCGGCGATCCGCCGGGGCTCGGCGCGCACGAGGACGAAGGCGGAGACCATGGGAAGTGAGGGTACCGCTCCCGCCCGAGCGGCCCGGCGTGACCGGTGGGCAGCTCCGGCCCGGACCGGCGCCACCGGGACCGCCGGTACGATCGCCGGCGTGGGCGCCCGTTACCGCTGCTCGGCCTGCGGCAACCGCACCCGTTTCGACGTGACGCTCCGTCGTCGCACCCGGGCCTTCCACCACTACACCCTCGGCGGTGAGCTGGTGATCGAGCACGAGGACGTCTTGGCCGAGGAGGTCGAGGACGTGGCCTGCCGCTGGTGCGGTACGGGGAGGGGGGTCGAGCAGCTCGGCGACGGGATCTCCCGCTGAGCGCGCTCGACGGGCTCCTCCGCCCGGCACTGGAGGTGGCACTGGTCGTCGGTCGGCGAGGCCAGGCCGACGAGCCCCCGCTGCCGGTTCCCCGGGGCCTGCGCCCGTTCCTGCGCTTCACCCGGCTTCCCGATCGGGCGCTCACCGCCACGCGGCGGGTGCTGGACGACGACGACGAGTTCCGCAGCGCCGTGCGTGACGCTACCTCCGAGGACGCGGTGGGCCGGGCGGGATGGTTGTTCCTCGACCGCCCTGGCGGATGGGAGGAGGAGCTCGCCGAGCTGGCTGCCGCCGCCGCCGAGGCTGCCGGTGAGGCCAGAGGAGCGCGCAGCGAGCGGGAGACGGCCCGCCGGCTGGCGGCAGCGGACGAGTCGCTGGGGCGAGCCGAGGCTGAGCTGGCCCGGCGCGTGGCCGAGCTGGCCGAGGTGAAGCAGCAGCTCGCCGTCGAGCGCCGGGCCCGGCGCCGGGGGGAGTCGGAGACGGGGCGTCTGCACAAGCGGGTGGCAGGCCTGGAGGCGGAGCTGGAGGAGGGCCGTCACCAGGCCGCCGATGGCCGGGACCTCGTCGCCGAGCTGCACCATCTCCGCCAGCGGTGCGCCGAGCTGGAAGCGGAGCGTCGCCGGGCGCAGGAACAGGTGCACCAGCTCGAGCGGGACCATGCAACGGGAGGGGGAGACGGAAGCGGCGGTGCCCCTCCGTCCGGCGCCGTGCCCAGCGGCTCCGGCCCACCGGGGGACCGGGTCGCGGAGGTCGAGGCACTGGTCGATGCCGTCACCGCGACGGTGTCGACGCTCGCCGACGCGCTGGCGACGGCCGTCCGCCAGCTGGCGCCCTTCACCCCGTCGGCGCCGCCGATCATCACCGCCCCGACGCCTGGCCCGGCTCGAGCCGCAGCGCCGTCGGCACGGGCGTCGGCGGCACCGTCGCGTCCGGCTCCGCAGCCGGCCGAGCTCCCCCCGGGGGTGTGGGAGGACAGTGCCGAGGCGGCCGACCACCTGGTGCGCATGCAGGGTGTGCTCGTGCTGGTCGACGGCTACAACGTCACCAAGCTGGCCCGACCGGAGCTGTCCTTGTCCGAGCAGCGGCGCTGGTTGGCCGACGCCGCCGCCGAGCTCGCCGCCCGGACCGGTGCCCGTCTGGAGCTGGTGTTCGACGGTGTCGGGCACGGCGTCAGCGCGCCGGCCGACCGGGACCGCCGGGCCCGGGTGCAGGTGCGCTACTCGCCCGACGGCGTCGAGGCCGACGACGTGGTGATCGACCTCGTGTCCGAGCTGGCCGGTGACCGTCCGGTCGTCGTGGCCTCCGACGACCGGCGGGTGCAGGAGGGCAGCCGCCGGGGAGGCGCCAACGTGATGACCGCCTCGCAGCTGCTGGCCGTGCTCCGTCGACGTTGAGCCCGTCGTGACGGCGTGGGCGCGCTGGGCAAAGACCGACGCCAGCCCCTGACCCCGCCCACCGCGAACCGGCGCCATACCCGTGAGTACCCGTCCGCGTCCTTCGACGTCACCGGTGCTACCGTCGCCTGGAAGGGACGGCCCGAACTGCGGGCCGTACCGCCGGGAGACGCTGGTGCAGAAGCTTCATCTCGTCGGGTTCACCGCAGGCCACGACGGCTTGATCTTCAGTCTGGGGAAAGGCTCGAACTCCGACGAGTTCGTCGTCGACCTCAACGGAGAGCTGTTGTTGACGATCGCGGAAGCGGAGCGGCGGCGGGACCGCCAGGCCGCCGCCGAGGCCAGGCAGCAACCGCGCACCGGGCACACCAGCGAGCTGAGCCCACGGGAGCTCCAGGACCGCCTCCGGGCGGGCTGGTCCATCGAGCAGGTCGCCAAGGAGGCCGGGACCGACGTCGAATGGGTGAGCCGGTTCGCCGCCCCCGTACGCGCCGAGCAGGCCCGTGTCGTCGACCGCGCGGTGGGCCTCACCTTCGACAAGCCACGGCTGGGGCCGTCGTCGCTTCCGCTCGGACGGTCGGTTCTGCGCAACCTCGGCGAGCGCGGGGTGCGGCTGAGCGAAGAAGACGTCGATTCGGCGTGGGGTGCCTTTCAGCTGGAGGAGGGCCTGTGGGTGGTGCGCTTCTCCTACACCTCTCGCGGACGGCCCCAGGAGGCCGAGTGGCTGTTGGATGTCGAGACTGGTGAGCTGAGCGCACGGAATCGGTTGGCGTCGCAACTGGGACACGTGGCCAAGGGTCGGGCCCGCCAGCCGGTGGCGACGACCAGCTCGCCGCCGACTCGCGGTCGAGCGAAGGCTGGCGCCGCCGGCTCGCCGTCGGCGGGTGACGGGGCTGCCGCCGGCGCGCCCGACGCGGGTGCGGCCTCGCCTGCGGGGCAGGCGGGCGGCCGGCGCCGGGGCGTCGCCAAGAAGGCTCCGGCCACCAAGGGGACCGCCTCCCGGAAGAAGAAGGCGCCGGCCAAGAAGGCGCCGGCCAAGAAGGCGCCGGCCAAGAAGGCGCCGGCCAAGAAGGCGCCGGCCAAGAAGGCCCCGGCCAAGAAGGCCCCGGCCAAGAAGGCCCCGGCCAAGAAGGCCCCGGCCAAGAAGGCCCCGGCCAAGAAGGCTCCGGCCAAGAAGGCCCCGGCCAAGAAGGCCCCGGCCAAGAAGGCCCCGGCCAAGAAGGCTCCGGCCAGCAAGGGCGCCGCCACGAAGACGCGTGCGAAGCAGCCGGCGGCCACCAAGGCAGCGCCGAAGGAGGCGCCACCGGCGCCACCGGCGGCCGACGAGGCCGAACGGGCCGGGGATGGCCGTGGCAACAGCAACGGGCCGACGTCCGCCACCACCGGCCCTTCCCCTTCCCCTGCCGCTGGTGACGGTTCGTCGACATCCTCAGGATGGGCGCCCGGAGGGGACGACGACGGTGCCGGGTGGGCCCACGCGATGGCACCGGACGACAAGTCCGAGCCGGCGCCCTCGTCCGGCGGTGGCCGTGGCGGCCTTCGCTTCGAGCCCAGAGACCCCATCGTCCCCATTCCCATGCCACCGGTCCGACCGCCTTCGGCGGCGCGCCCGCCGGCGCGTGGGCCAGTGCCGGCGCCGGCGCCGGCGCGAGCGCCGGTGGCCATGCCCACTCCGCCGGTGCGGCGAGAGGCTCCGCCACCGACCGGTCGCGATGGCCAGCCTCCGCCTGGCCCGACGCGGATCTTCCGGCGTCCGCCGGCGGCGGAGCGCCAACCGCAGCAACGACCAAATCCGCAAGCCAAGCAGGGGCAGGGCCGTACGACGGCGCCGGCCTCCGGCGAACCGCCGGTGGTGCACGGGCCGCTCCCTCCGCCTGCTCCGGCCCCCGTTCCCGGCAAGGTGAGAGAAGCGGTGGCCGAACCCATCGGTGAGCCGCCGCCGGCCGTGGGCGAGGCCAGCCGCCGGCGCCCCGACCGGCCATCGGGCGGCCGGCGGGCTGCGCAGCGCGCCGCCCGCCCCGCCCCTGGCCGGGCGGAACCGACCGAGCCGCAGCCGGAGCCGGAGCCCGAGGCACGGGGTGGCTCGTCGGATGCATCCGAGGGCCGCCAGCCCCGGTCGCCCGTGTTCCGCCAGGACCTGGTCCGGCCGGCGGGGGCCGGTGACCCGGCCGGTGCGCGCCCCGGCCCGGCCGCCCGGGACCGAGCATCTGGAGGCGCCTCGGGGCGGGAGATCTCCTCGGCCCTCGACGCGCTCGCCGCCATCCGGTCTCCCGGCGAGCAGGACCAAGCCCCGGCGGCCAGGGGGCGCCGGCGCCGGCGCCGGCGCAGCTGACCGGAGCCGGCGCCACCACGCACGGTCGGAGAGCCTCCGTGACCGGAAGGTTCGCCTCGCCGGCGTTGGCACCCGGGTCATGAGGCACCTCCTCGTCACCAACGACTTCCCGCCCAAGGTCGGCGGCATCCAGTCGTACCTCTGGGAGCTGTGGCGACGCCTGCCCCCCGAGGAGGTCACCGTCCTCACCACCGACCACCCCGACGCAGCGGTGTTCGACGCCGCCCAGGGGTTCCGGGTGGAGCGGGAGCGGGCGTCGGTGCTGCTGCCCACGCCCGCCCTGGCTCGGCGCATCGACGAGCTGGCGACCGAGGTGGGGGCATCGCTGGTCGTGGTCGACCCCGCCCTCCCGCTCGGCCTGGTCGGCCGCCGCCTCCGCCAGCCCTACGCCGTGGTCCTCCACGGCGCAGAGCTGGTGGTTCCCTCCCGGCTCCCCGGCTGCCGGTCGCTGTTGCAACGAGTCGTCGAAGGCGCCGCCGTGGTGATCACCGGAGGCGACTACGTGACCGCCGAGGTGCAGCGGCTGACCGGCTCGCCGCCGCCGCAGGCCAGCGTGCCCCCGGGAGTGGACGGCAACCGGTTCCGGCCACTGGATGCGGCCCAGCGGGTGGCGGCGAGGAAGGAGCTCGGCGTGGCCCCCGATGCGCAACTGGTGGTGGGCGTCGCCCGCCTGGTCCCTCGCAAGGGGATGGACGTCCTCGTCCGTGCTGCCGCCCGGCTTGCCCCGGCGTTCCCCCAACTGGTCGTGGCCGTCGCCGGTACGGGCCGGCAGGCCCGGACCCTCCGTCGGCTGATCGCCCGCCACCGGGCGCCGGTGCGGCTGCTGGGCTCGGTGCCGGACGCGTCGCTGCCCCGCCTGTACGGGGCGGCCGACGTGTTCGCCAGCCCCTGCCGCACCCGTTGGGCCGGCTTGGAGCAGGAGGGCTTCGGGATCGTGTTCCTGGAAGCGGCGGCGGCAGGGGTGCCGGCGGTTGCCGGGCGAAGCGGCGGCACGCCCGAAGCCGTGCTCGACGGCATCACCGGGCTGGTGGTGCGCTGTTCTCGTGACGACGGCCAGGTCGCCGAGGCCCTGGCGCGGCTGCTCGCCGATCCTGACCGGCGGGCCGCCATGGGGGCGGCCGGCCGTCGTCGTGCGGTAGAGGAGTTCGGCTACGACCTGCTGGCGGCCAGGCTGCGAAGGGCCCTGGCCGACGCCACCGGGCCGTGACCGTCCGTCACCGCCCTCGGCGCAGCGGGTGGCCACGGGCCTGGCCTACCATCGGTGACGAGCCCGAGGGGCAGCGGGGGCAGCGGCGGACCAGCTTCGCCGGTGCCGGATCACACGGAGGTGCCATGGCCGCTATCACCGAGCGCGAGATCCGTGAGCTGGCAGCGTTCCGGGGGCGGGAGGCGCTGGTCACGAGTTGTTACCTCGACGTCGACGGTGCCAACCACGTGCGCCACGCCGACGTGCTCCGTGAGCTCGACCGGCTCTTGCGGGAGGCGAGGGCCAAGGCGAACGGCAGCTCGTCGCTGGCCGCCGACCTGCGGCGGATCGAGCAGCACGTCCGAGGTGGCATCGACCGTTCCCGGACGCGTGGACTGGTCATGTTCTCCTGCTCGGCGCACGACTTCTGGCGGGTGGTCGAGCTCCCCGTGCCGGTGCGCAGCCAGGTCGTGGTCAACCACACCCCCGCGGTGCGCCAGCTCGAGGTGGTGGTGGACGAGTACGAGCGGTTCGGCGTCCTGCTGGTCGACCGCCAACGTGCCCGCATGTTCGTCTTCGAGCTGGGCGAGCTGGTCGAGTCGAGGGCGATGATCGACGAACTGCCCCGAGGGGACGACGACGACCACAGCTACACCAAGGACCAGGTGCGTGATCACGTGGCCGCTCGGGCCCAACAGCACCTGCGGGCGGCCGCCCGGGTCGCCTTCCGTGTGTTCCAGGAACAGGGGTTCGAGCGACTGGTGCTCGGCGCGTCGGACGAGATCGCCTCGGAGCTGGAGTCGGTCCTCCATCCCTACCTGCGCGAACGGGTGGTGGCCCGGTGCGGCATCCCCGTCCAGGCCAGTGACGACGAGATCCGCCAGGCCGCCCTCGAGGTGGAGGCCGCTGTCGAGCGGCGCAAGGAGGCCGAGGTGGTGGTCCGCCTTCGGGAGGCCGTGGGCGCCGGTCATCGAGGTGTCGCCGGCCTCGACGCCACCCTCCAGGCACTGGTCGAACGGCGGGTGGAGACCTTGCTGGTCTCCTCCGGCTTCACCCACCCCGGGTGGCGCTGCGACGGGTGTGGATGGATGGGTCGCCTCGGTCGCGCCTGCCCGGCGTGCCAGGCCAAGATGCGCCAGGTCGACGACGTGGTCGAGGAGGCGGTCGAGGAGGCGCTGGCGCAGTCGTGCCGGGTGGAGATGTGCGTGGGCAACGCCGACCTCGACGTCCTGGGCGGCATCGGCGCCCTCCTTCGCTACTGAACGCGCAGATGCCGCGGGCGACCATCGGGGTCGATGTCGGTGGGACCAAGATCCTCGGGATCGCCCTCGGCGCCGGCGCCGAGGTGGTGGGGGAGTGGCGGGTCGCCACCCCTGCCGGCGGGCCCGCTGTCCTCGCCGCCGTCTTCACCGTGGTCGAGCGGCTCCGGGCCGGTGTCGGTGAGGTCAGCGGTCTCGGGGTGGGCGTGCCCGGTCTGGTCGACCGGCGCGGGACGCTGCGCTTCGCCCCCAACCTTCCCGGCGTGGTAGAGCTCCCGGTGGGACCGGCCCTGGCCGATACCACCGGCCTCGCCGTGCAGGTCGACAACGACGCCACGTGTGCCCTGTGGGCCGAGCACCGGGTGGGGGCGGCGGCCGACAGCGACAACACCCTGCTGGTCACGCTGGGTACGGGCATCGGCGGGGGCATCCTCGCCGACGGCAGGCTGGTGCGGGGGGCGTCGGGCTTCGCCGGCGAGATCGGGCATCTCGTCGTGGAGGCCCAGGGCCGGATGTGTGGCTGTGGTCGCCGGGGCTGCTGGGAGCGGTACGCGTCAGGGAGCGCCCTGTCGATCGCCGGGCGGGAGGCGGCCCGGGCCGGGCGGGCACCCCGTCTCGTGGCCCTGGCCGGTGGCGATGCCGCCACGGTGGCGGGTGCCCATGTGATGGCGGCCGCCGCCGAAGGCGACGCCGAGGCGGCGGCGCTGGTGGAGAGCTTCGCCGCCTGGGTGGCGGTGGGTCTGGCCAGCCTCGTGCACGTCCTCGATGTCGACCGCTGCGTGATCGGCGGTGGCCTGGTGGAGGCCGGCGAGGTGCTGTTCGCCCCGGTGCGACGGGCATTTCGCGATCGCCTGGTGGCCCCTGATCACCGCCCCGACGTGCAGGTCGTCCCCGCCCGGCTGGGGGAGCGAGCCGGCGCCATCGGCGCCGCCCTGCTGGCCCGCGAGCCGGCGCCGCCGCCGGAGTCCCGCCCCCGGGCGGGAGCGCTTCCGGGAAACCCCGGAGACGGCGCGGCATCCGAGGGGTAGCGTCGGGGAGTGGAGTTCCGTCGCATCAACGACCTGCCCCCCTACGCCCTGGGGATCATCGACAACCTCAAGAAGCGGGCACGGTGGGCCGGCGAGGACGTGGTCGACCTGGCCTTCGGGAACCCCGACCTGGCCTCACCTGACATCGCCGTGGAGAAGCTGGCCGAGGCCGCCCGCAATGCCCGCAACCACCGCTACTCGCTGAGCCGCGGGCTACCCAAGCTGCGCGAGGCCCTCGTTGCCCTCTACGCCCGCCGATTCGGGGTCGACCTCGACCCCGAGACCGAGGTGATCAACACCATCGGCGCCAAGGAGGGGTTCAGCCACCTGATGTGGACCCTGCTCCAGCCGGGCGACGCCGCGTTGGTCCCCTCGCCCTCGTACCCCATCCACATCTACGGCCCGCTCTTCGCCGGCGCCGACGTGCGCCAGGTACCGCTCGGCGACAGCGCCGCCGACTTCTTCGAGGCCCTGGTGGAGGGCTACCGCTACTCGTGGCCCAAGCCGCGGGTGATCGTGCTGTCGTTCCCCCACAACCCCACCACCACCTGCGTCGACGCCGACTTCATGCAGAAGGTGGTCGACTTCGCCCGCGAGCACGAGGTGGTGGTGGTGAACGACTTCGCCTACGCCGACCTCGGCTTCGACGGCTACGAACCGCCGTCCATCCTTCAGGCCGAGGGGGCCAAGGAGGTGGCCGTCGAGCTGTACTCCCTCACCAAGTCCTTCTCCATGGCCGGCTGGCGGGTGGCGTTCATGGCCGGCAACGCCGAGATGGTGGCCGCCCTCGCCAAGCTCAAGAGCTACCTCGACTACGGCACCTTCCAGCCCATTCAGATCGCCGCCACGGTGACCATGAACGAGGCGGCGGACTACCCCGCCCAGGCGCGCGACATCTACCAGGCCCGACGAGACGTCCTGTGCGACGGCCTGGCCCGCATCGGCTGGGAGGTCCCTCGCCCGCAGGCGACCATGTTCGTGTGGGCCCCCATCCCCGAGCCGTACCAGGAGAAGGGTTCCGTCGAGTTCGCCAGCGATCTCGTCAAGGAGGCCAACGTGGCCACCTCTCCGGGGGTGGGCTTCGGTCCCGGCGGCGACGGCTTCGTGCGCTTCGCCCTCATCGAGAACGAGCAACGCATCAACCAGGCGGTGCGCAACCTGCGGCGGTCGCTGACCAAGTTGTAGCCGTCCGAAACCCGCCGTTCACGTGGCGCCCCTAGCCTCGCCGGCCATGGAGCGGTTCGTGGTGCGGGTGATGCTGCCCGATCGCCCGGGCGCGCTCGGCCTCGTGGCCAGCCGCGTGGGGGCCGTGCGAGGCGAGATCGTCGGCATCGACATCCTCGAGCGCACTGCCGGACGGGCCGTTGACGAGTTCGTGGTCGACCTGCCCGACGCGTCATTGCTGGAGCTGCTGGTGGCAGAGGTGACGGCGGTCGACGGTGTCGACGTCGACGACGTGCGTCCGGCGCCGTCCGGACGACGCGATCCCCGGCTGGAGGCCCTGGAGACGGCTGTGTACCTGACCGAGGCGACGTCGGTCGACACGTTGCTGGAGTCGCTGGTGACGTCCGCCCGACGGACCCTCGATGCCGACACCGCGGTGGTGGAGCCCGAGCTGCCGGCGCCGCCGACGCCCGAAGACGACGTGGCTCGGGTGTCGCTGCCGTCGGCGGGCCGTGCGCTGGTGCTCCGCCGTGCCGGTCGGAGATTCCGCTCCCGGGAGCTGGCCCGGCTGTCGGCCCTGGCGTGCATCGCCGACCTCCGCTGGCGGGAGCTCTCCGGCCGAGTGGCGACCGACGGTGGGCGATGATGCCGGGTTCGAGGCCGACCGACCGCTGGCCTAGGGTGGGCCCATGCTGGTAGCTCTTCTCACGGGCGGGGGCGACTGCCCCGGGCTCAACGCGGTGATACGAGCGGTGGTCCGCAAGGGCGAGCGCCACTACGGCGACGACCTCGTCGGGTTCTGCGACGGCTGGAGGGGTGCCATCGAGGGACGGACCATGCCCCTCGACATCGAGACCATGCGGGGGACCCTGCCCCGCGGCGGCACGGTCCTCGGGAGCTCCCGCACCAACCCGTTCAAGGTCGACGACGGCGTGCAGCGACTCAAGGCGAGCTTTGCCGATCTGGGCGTCGATGCGCTGGTGGCCATCGGCGGCGAGGACACCCTCGGTGTGGCCAATCGCCTCCACCACGAGGAAGGGATACCGGTGGTGGGCGTGCCCAAGACCATCGACAACGACCTCTCCGCCACCGAGGTGACCTTCGGGTTCCATACCGCGGTGCAGATCGCCACCGACGCCATCGACCGGCTCCACACCACGGCCGAGTCCCACAACCGGGTGATGGTGGTGGAGGTCATGGGCCGCCACGCCGGCCACATCGCCACCTACGCCGGCATCGCCGGCGGAGCGACGGCGATCCTGATCCCCGAGGAGCCCTTCGACATCGAGCGGGTGTGTGAGGCGCTCACGCGGCGGCACGAGCGGGGCCGCTACGCCTCCATCGTCGTGGTGGCCGAGGGCGCCCAGCCCACGGAGGGATCACTGGCGCTCAAGGACACCGAGGTCGACGAGTTCGGGCACGTGAAGCTGGGCGGCATCGCCAACGTGCTGGCCGAGGAGATCGAGGTACGGACGGGCTACGAGACCAGGGTGACCATTCTCGGCCATGTGCAGCGAGGGGGTACCCCCACGGCCTACGACCGGGTGCTGTCGACCCGGTTCGGCATCGCCGCCATCGACGCCGTGCACGACGGGGCCTTCGGGTCGATGGTGGCCCTGCGGGCCGACCGCATCGCACGGGTGCCCCTGGCTGAGGCCGTGGGCGAGCTGAAGACCGTCGACCCCGAGCTCTACCACGGCGTGGCCGAGGTCTTCTTCGGCTGATCGTCAGGCTCGGCCGGCCTCGTCGGCGTCGGTCGCCACGTCGGGCTCGATGTAGACCACCCGTGCCTCGGGCATGGCGTCCCGCAGCCGGCGCTCGATGGTGTTGATGGCCGCGGTCACCTGGGCGAAGGTGAGGTTGCCGTCGAGCTGCACCTTGGCACCGACCAGCAGCTCCTCAGGCCCGAGGTGCTGGGTGCGCAGGTGAAGGAAGCGACGGACGTGGGGGCTCGCCTCGATGGTGCTGCGGATCGCCGCTTGGTCGACGGGGCTCGCCGACTCACCGATCAGCAGGCTCTTCATCTCGATGGCCAGGAAGACGGCGATGACGACCAGCAGGACGCCGATGGTCAGACTGCCGGCGGCGTCCCACCGGGGGTCGCCCGTCAGCCGGGCCAGCCCTACACCGGCCAGCGCCACGAACAGGCCGATCTGGGCGCCGGCGTCCTCCAGCAGCACGATCGGGATCTCCGGGGTCTTGGAACGGCGGAGGAACCGCCACCACGACTGCTCGCCGCGCTCGGCGTTGGCATGCCGGACGGCCTTGCGCAAGGCATAGGACTCGAACACGATGGCGACGAGGAGGATGCCGACGGCAACGGCGGTCGACTCCAGCTCGTGGGGGTGCCTGAGCTTCTCGATCCCCTCGTAGATGGCGAACAGGCCACCCAGCGAGAACAGGATCATGGCCACCACGAACGCCCAGAAGTAGCGCTCGCGCCCGTAGCCGAACGGGTGCTCGGGGGTGGCTTGCTGGCGGGCCCGGCTGCCACCCAACAGCAGGAGCGCCTGATTGCCGGTGTCGGCCAGCGAGTGCACGGTCTCGGCCAGCATGGAAGCCGCCCCGGTCACCAGGAAGCCGACGAACTTGGCAACGGTGATGCCGAGGTTGGCGATCAGGGCGGCGACGACGACCGAGCGGCTGCCGCCTTCCACGGGCGGGAGTGTAAGCGGTGGCGCGCCGTCAGGAGACGGTGACGGTGCCCTTCATGTACTGGTGGATACCGCAGATGTAGGGGTACTCACCGGGGGTGTCGTAGGTGAACTCGAAGGTGTCTCCCTGGGCCAACTCTTCGCTCTCCGGGAACAAGTCACCGTTGTCCTTCACGGTGTGCGGCGCGCTGTCCTGGTTGGTCCAGGTGACGGTGGTCCCCGGCGCCACCTCGATGTCCATGGGATTGAAAGCGAAGCCTTCGATCACCACCTCGCTGGCCGAGCTGGCCTCATCGGCCCCGGTGGTCTGGGTGGCCTGCCCGGCGTCGCTGCTGCCGCCGCCGTTGCCGCCGCAGGCGGCCATGGCCAGAGCCAGGAAGGGGAGCACCAGCAGGCGCCGAGCGCGTGTGGAGGTGGTGGAGAGCATTGGAGGTTCCTTTCCTTGGTGATGAGAACGGCACCGCCGGGGGGGGCCGGCGGTGCCGCGGTCAGACAACGTCAGCCGGTGAAGGCCATGTCTGTGGTGGCGAAGGCCTTCGGCACCGGGTACTCGCCCATGACGTAGTGCAGGATCGCTGCGTGTTGCATGTCGATGGGCTGGATGCTGGCCGCCAGCTTGACGGCCTCCTCGTTCGTGAGCTGGGGGATCACCGCGAAGTAG
>DASZDK010000035.1:0-1820 GCA_035942035.1 Acidimicrobiales bacterium | reverse complement strand
CCCCAGACCAACACGCTCGACCGCGCCCTCACGGTGTGGGAGAACCTCTACTTCCACGGGCTGTACTTCGGACTGCGCAGCCGGGCCGCCGCCACCGTGGCCGACGAGCTGCTCGAGCGGTTCCGCCTGGCCGGCCGCCGGGACGCCGAGGTGCACACGCTCTCGGGAGGTATGGCCCAGCGGCTCATGCTGGCCCGCGCCATCGTGCACCAGCCCGACGTGCTGTTCCTGGACGAGCCCACCGCCGGCCTCGACCCCCAGAGCCGCCTGATGCTGTGGGAGCTGGTGGACCAGCTCCACGGCGAGGGTCAGACGATCTTGTTGACCACGCACTACATGGAGGAGGCGGACAAGTTCTGCGACCGGGTGGCCATCATGGACCAGGGCAAGATCCTCGCCCTGGACACACCGGCTGCCCTCAAGCACGCTGCCGCCTCCCGCGCGGAGGGAGGGACAGACCCGGCGACGTGGCTGGAGGAGCGGCTGGCCGCCCTCGCCCATGCTTCCGCCGACGGCCCCCTCCACCAGCTCCACCGGGCAGAGGCGGAACGGGCCTTGCGTTCATTCGTGGGCTCGGCCGAGAAGCTCGGTGTGGCCCTCGAAGCGCCCGCCCCCGATGACGTCACCCTGGAGACGGTGTTCATCAACCTGACGGGACGGGACCTTCGCGAATGACCGCCACGACCGTCTCTGCCGAGGCCGAGCCCTCCGATGTCACCATGCCCGCCCGTCCCCGTCCCCGGCGCACGAGCAGCTGGGCGACGTTCCGGGCCCTGTTGCTGCGCGACCTCACCGTGCTCGACAAGGGGCTGGGTGAGTTCCTGGCCAACACCATCATCCAGCCGCTGATGCTGGCCTTCGTCTTCACCTACGTGTTCCCCAGCATCGGTCAAGCAGTGGGTGGCACCGAGGGAGCGGCCAAGTTCTCCACCCTTCTGGTGGGCGGGATGGTCGCCCAGTCGGTGATCTTCCAGGGACTGTTCCGGGTGGCGCTGCCCATGGGCCGCGAGCTCGACATCACCGGCGAGCTGGAGGACCGCGTCATGGCCCCCAGCACGGTGACCACCATCGCCCTCGAGAAGGTGGTGGCCGGGGCGCTCCAGGGTCTGTTCGCCGGCCTGGTGGTGTTCCCCGTGGCCGCCTTCGTGCCCGCCACCCCGGTGTTCCTGTCGGTCAACTGGCCGGTGCTTTTGACCATCACTCCCCTGGCCTGCACCACCTCCGCTGCGCTCGGCCTGGTGGTGGGCAGTCGCTTCGAGCCGCGCTCGGTGCCCATGCTCGCCAGCTTCTTCGCTCTCCCGCTGGCCTTCTTCGGCGCCATCTTCTACCCCTGGGACTCGCTGACCCCCATCCCGTGGCTGAAGGCCCTCGTGCTTTTCAACCCCTTGGTGTACATGAGTGAGGGCTTTCGGGCGGCGTTGACCGTCGGCGTGCCCCATATGCCCCTCCTGCCCATCTACGGCGTGCTCATCGGCTCCACCGTGCTCCTGACCGTCATCGGCACCCGGAGCTTCCGGGCCCGGGTGCTGAGCTGAGGCCGGTGCCCCTCGACCCGGACGTCGTCCCCGACCTTCTGCGCCAGCGGGCGGAGGAGGCGCCCGACGCCGTCGCCCTGCGAGTGCACCGGGGCGCCGCCCTGACCTACGGCGAGTGGGACCGGCGCGCCGACGCCCTCGCCCGGGGGCTGGTGGCACGGGGCGTCCGCCGGGGCGACCGGGTGGTGCTCTACTTCGACACCGCCCGCTGGACCGACTACGCCGCCGGCTACGCCGCCGTGCTGCGGACCGGGGCCGCCGCCGTCCCCGTCGGCCCCCGCTTCG
>DASZDK010000034.1:0-21325 GCA_035942035.1 Acidimicrobiales bacterium | reverse complement strand
GGCACGGTGCCGGGCCTGCGGACGCAAGCCTCCATCCCCCTCGAGGTGCGCCAGCTCCAAGCTGTGCGCCTGCGCTGACAGGCAAGCTCAGCCGCCGGCGTCGTCCGCATCCCGTGCGCTGCGGCCCCGGAACACGGCCACGGCCACGGCCACGGCTCCGCCCACGAGGAGGAGCCACACCAGGAGGACGACTGGACCAAGCAGGTTGCCCATCAGCGGCTGCGGACCAGCTCTTCGAGCACGTCGGGTCGCTCGACGATCGATCGGGCCGCCTCCAGGCGGGCGGCCAGCGCCGGCGGGTCGAGGCCGAACGCGCCGGAAGGGATGACCAGCTCCGCGTTGGCCGAGATGACCTCGACCCCGTCACCGACGCGGATCTGCTCGATCCACTCCCAGCGAATCAGCGTGCGCTCGTCGCCTCGCCCGAAGACCGAGACGCCGTGCAGGTCGACCCGGATGCGCAGCCGCGGGCCGAAGCGCCGGGCCCGCACCATGTCCTCGGCCACCTGTCTCGGCATCCGATCACGTTAGGTCGGCGCACCTGCGCCCCGGCACGAGCCGCTGCTCGGCGCTACCACGACCCGCCGCCGCCACCGCCCATCCCGCCGCCGGAGAAACCACCACCGCCGAACCCGCTGCCACCGCCGAAGCCCCCGCCGCTGCTGAAGCCCGACCCGGCCGGAACCGCGGTCAGCGTTCCCGCCGTGGTCACCGAGAACCCGTTGATGGAGCTGGCGAAGTAGACGAAGGTGAAGGGGTTGGGCGAGGCGTACCAGCCGACCTCGGGCAGCGACCCGTCGAGCCCGGCGAAGGCCTTGGCCCACTTGTCGGTGGCGCCGAAGACCACGGCGTAGGGCAGGTACTCGGAGAACAGGTGCTGGCGCTCGGCGAACTGGGCCCGCTCGGCCTCCGACTCGTCGATGAAGCGACGGAAGCCGAGCACCCGGCGCAGGGTGCCGGTGCCCTTGGCGGTGCGCCGGGGCATCCAGCGCGCCCCGGCGAGCAGCAGGACTCCGGCCACGACCACGGGGATGGGGACCAGACCCCATGAGGTCTTCCAGGCGGTCAGGGCCACCAGGATGACGCTGACCACCAGCACCCCAGCGCCGACGCCCAACCAGTGCTCCCGCACGTGGTCGGGTCGGGCGCTGAACCATCCCTGCCGCTTCACGTCGAGGTAGAGGGCGTTCTGTACCGCTCGCAGGTGCTGGGCGAAGGTGCCGCTCAGCTCCGAGACCTTGACCCGGGGCCCATCCTCGAACAAGGCGTCGAACAGCAGCTCCTCGTAGCGCACCAGGCCGTCGGGGTCGCGCAGACGGGTGAGCTCCCAGTCCGGCTGGCGGCTGAGGACCCCCTTGGCTGGCAGCTCTTCGATGCGCAGGTAGCCCCGCACGGCAAGGTCGATGATGGTGGCGGTCACGTCGAGGGGGTGGGCCACCTCGTCGATCAGGGTGCCCATCTGGCCGGGGCGGATGCCGTCGGGCGGGACGAACTCCACCGGGGGCCGGTGGCGCTCGAGCAGGGGCACCGCCTGATCCTCGCCGTGGAGGTCACCGCCACCGCCACCGAAGGCGATGTCGACCTCCGACCCGACCCAGCGCCGGTCCCGGCCGGTGCGCCAGACGAGGCGGGCGAACCAGGCCAGCACCCCCGCCAGCAGGACGCCGAAGCCGGCGAGCGTGGCCGGGGTTAGCGAGAAGGCCCGGGCGAGGCTCCAGCGCTCGTCGAGGATGGGCTCGGGCGTGGGGACGATGCCGGTGGGGAAGCCCACCACCACGGTGAACGCCTGCTGGGGCCGCAGGCCGGAATGGGAGAACGTGGCGATGTTGCCCTCGGAGCTCGATGAGTCGCAGGGTGAGGTGGAGCGGACCGATCCGGCGAAGCAGGCGATCTCTCCGACCGGTCCCGGCACCTCCACCCGGGCCGTGGCCTGCTCGATGGGGACGTCCCAGCCGGCGCCCACCACGTTCCAGTAGAGCTCGTCATGGTCCTCGAACCCGTTGAGCACGCCTCGTACCCGGTAGGTGATGCGGTAGGTGTGGCGGCCGGTGATCGTCCGATCGGGGTCGCCGATGCGGATGCGGGCGGTGTCGTTCTCGGTCAGCACCTTGTAGTCGGCCGGCGTGCCCGCCGACGCCGACACCGAGAGGACGTCGAGGGGGAAGATGCGGTCGAAGCCCTCGCGAACGTCGTCGTAGCGTCCCCGCACGGGGAGATCGCGAAAGATCCCGCGTCGCCGCAACGGCCCGAAGTCGTAGGCGACCGTCTCCTCGACCAGCAGGTCACCGTCGTCCTCGACGACTAGTCCGACGTCGTAGTCGGTGATGCGCTCGGAGGACTGCTGGGCCGCGGCGGGCGCGCTGACACCCGCTACGGTGGCCACGGACACCACCACCAGCACGAGAGCGGCGGCCATGCGCCGGCGCAGCGTCACGAGTGCAGGCTAGGGGCGTCTGTGGAGGGCAGGAAGCAGCCGATTCGAACTGTACGGAGCAGATCGGCAGGAAAGATGCCGATCTTGTCGTACACTGGCCACCGCTTTCTGCTTTCTGCTTTCTGCTGGCGTCTGAGAAGGGGTTGCACGCAATGGCTAAGCAACGTGCCGAGCGTGCCGACGAGGATCTCGTTCGGCTGTATCTCAGCGACATCGGCAAGCACGCCCTGCTGACCAAGGCCGACGAGGCCCGATTGGCCCAGGCCATCGAGGACGGCAGCGCCGCCCGACGGGAGCTGGCCGAGGCGGAGGAGGCCGGCGAGCGCCTGTCGGTCGCCCGCCGGCGGCAGCTGCGTCAGGCCATCCGGGCCGGCGAAGACGCCACCCAAACCTTCATCAAGGCCAACCTGCGCCTCGTCGTGTCCATCGCCAAGAAGTACCAGGCGTCCGAGCTTCCCCTGCTCGACCTCGTGCAGGAGGGGAACCTGGGCCTCATCCACGCCGTCGAGAAGTTCGACTGGCGCAAGGGCTTCAAGTTCTCGACCTACGCCACCTGGTGGATCCGCCAGGCCATCACCCGGGGCATCGCCAACACCGGCCGCACCATCCGCCTCCCGGTCCACGCCGGCGACCAGCTGAGCCGCCTGCGCAAGGCCCAGGGCGTGCTCGAGATCAAGCTCGGTCGTCCGCCGACCCTCGGCGAGCTGGCCGGTGAGCTCGACCTCCCGGTCGACAAGCTCGTCGAGATCTTCCGCTATGCCGGCGGGACGCTGTCGCTGTCCGACCCCCTCCGGGAGGACGGCGACGCCGAGCTCGGCGACGTGGTGGCCGATCCCAACGCCACCTGCCCGTTCGACGCCGCTGCCGACGCCCTCCTTCCCGCCGAGGTGGCCCGACTCTTGGCTCCGCTCGACGAGCGGGAGCGCACGGTCATCCGCCTGCGCTACGGCCTCGACCGGGGCGAGGCCCGTACGCTCGAAGAGGTGGGCGAGAGCTTCAACCTGACCCGCGAGCGGATCCGCCAGATCGAGGCCCGGGCGATGTCGAAGCTGCGGCACCCGTCGGTCGACACCGGCGCCCACGAGCTGCTCTCCGTCTAGACGATCGCCTTTCGCCGGCGAGAATCCGTCGCGCCCATTGCACCGAGCCGCGCACGCGTCCGGTGCTGCTCCGCCTGGTGGCGACGCAGCGGTTCTGACCGTCGCCGACCGCCCTTCTGGCCGGAGGAGCGGTGGACCCCCATTTAGCGCTGTTCGTGGCCCCGGATCTGGACCAGCGCCGGCTGGGGCGGCGGCGGCGCCGGCGGCTCCGGCACTAGCGCGTCGCGCAGGTCGTAGGCGTCGAGAAGGGTGCCGGTCACCTCGTCGGTGGCGGCCGTCTCCAAGAAGATCTCCCCACGCCACTGCGTGATCATCTCCACCAGTTCCGACAGGCCCACGCGGTGGACCACGTCGACCCAGTCCAGGAGCTCGACCACCCGCTCGCTCACCGCCGGGTCCGGGTGTGACGCCAGGCGCTCGGCCAGTTCGCCGATGCGCGCCGCCACCTCCTGGTAGGCCAGCTGCTCACCGTCGCTCATGCCGTCAACGGTACCGGCCGGCGCCGGCAGAGACCCGCGACGAGGCGATCACCCTTCGTCGGCGATCATCCGCCGGCGCCCGTTCGCACGGAGCCGCACCAGCTTCCGAGGCTGCTCGGCCTGACGGCTGCGCAGCTCTACGCCGACTCCTCGATGGTCACGGAGTTGATCACCACGTCCTCGCGGGGGCGGTCGCCCGGACCGGTGGGGACCGACTCCATGGCCGACACCACGTCGAGGCCCTTCACCACCTTGCCGAACAGCGAGTACTGGGGTGGGAGGCCGACGCCGGAGGGCCCGCTCACGATGAAGAACTGGCTGCCGTTGGTGTTCGGGCCGGCATTGGCCATGGCCACCGACCCGACCTCGTAGCGGCCCGGCCGCGGGAGCTCGTCGGGGAAGGTGTAGCCCGGGCCGCCCCGGCCGGTGCCCTGGGGGTCGCCGCCCTGGCACATGAAGCCCTTGATGATCCGGTGGAACACGACGCCGTCGTAGTAGTGGTAGCGAGCCAGCGTCACGAAGTTGTTGACGGTGACCGGCGCGTTCATCGGGTCGAGGGCGATGGTGATCGTCCCGAGGGAGGTCTCCATGATCGCCGTGTAGCGACGGTCCGGATCGATGCACATGGGCGGCGGTTCGTCGAAGCGCGTGCGCCGCGGGCTGGATCCGTCGGGTTCAGGACAGGGGGTGGGCATGGGCCACCTTGCCGCTTCGTGCCCGGCTCCGGCAAACCGTCGCCGGCACGGCGAGGCCGAGACGGTACGGTGAGGTGGTGGTGACGCGCACCGCTCGGCTGGAGGAGCTGGTCCGTGACATCCCGGACTTTCCGGCGCCGGGCGTGGTGTTCAAGGACATCACGCCGCTGCTGGCCGACGCCGCCGCCTTCGCCGCCACCGTCGAGGCGCTGACCGAGCCCTTCGCCGGCCAGGGGATCGAGCAGGTGGTGGGCATCGAGGCCCGCGGCTTCATCCTCGCCGGGGCCATCGCTCACCGCATCGGCGCCGGCTTCGTCCCCGTGCGCAAGGGTGGCAAGTTGCCGGGAGCGGTCGAACAGGAGCACTACGACCTCGAGTACGGCAGCGACCTGTTGGAGGTCCACGCCGACGCCCTGGTCGCCGGCGCCCGGGTGCTCGTCGTCGACGACGTGCTGGCGACGGGTGGGACGGCGGCGGCCACGGTGCGCCTGGTCGAGAAGCTCGACGGCCATGTGGTGGGGCTGGGGTTCGTGCTCGAGCTCGCCTTCCTCTCCGGCCGGGGCCAGCTTCCCGGGCGCCAGGTGGTCCCGCTGCTCACCTACGGGACGAGCGGGGACGGCCAGCCGTGACCACGGTCGATCGGGTACTGCCCTGGCGGCGCAACTCCCTTCCCGCTGAGGAGATCGCTCCGCTGCTGTCGGCCTACCGGGCCCGCCACCCCCGAGCCTCCACGGCGATGATCAGCCGCGCCTACGCGGTGGCGGCCAACGCTCACCAGGGTCAGTACCGCATCTCCGGCGACCCCTACATCCACCACCCCCTGGCCGTGGCCATGATCGTGGCCGAGCTCGGCCTCGACGACGTGACCATCGCCGCCGCCCTCCTCCACGACGCCGTGGAGGACACCGCGGTGGGCATCGACGACGTCAAGTCCACCTTCGGGCCCGAGGTGGCGACCATCGTCGACGGCGTCACCAAGCTCGACCGGATCCGGTTCGAGTCCCGGGAGGCGCAACAGGCCGCGTCCATGCGCAAGATGCTGGTGGCCATGGCCAAGGACCTGCGGGTCCTCATCATCAAGCTGTGCGACCGGCTCCACAACATGCGCACCATCGCCGCCTTGCCCGAGGCCAAGCGCCAGCGCATCGCCCGGGAGACCCTGGACATCTACGCCCCGCTGGCCCATCGCCTGGGGATGCAGCACATCAAGCAGCACCTCGAGGACCTGGCCTTCGCCACCTTGCACCCGAAGCGCTACGCCGAGATCGAGCAGATGGTCTCCACCCGCAGCCCGGAGCGGGAGCTGTACCTGACCCTCGTGCTGGAGGCGGTGCGGGAACGGCTGCGGGAGCTCAAGATCAACGGTGAGGTGACAGGTCGGCCGAAGCACCTGTGGTCGATCTACGAGAAGATGGTGGTCAAGGGCAAGGAGTTCGACGACATCTTCGACCTCGTCGGGATCCGGGTGGTGGTCGACCGGGTCGAGGACTGCTACGCCGCCCTCGGCTCCATCCACGCCACGTGGAAGCCGGTGCAGGGGCGCATCAAGGACTACATCGCCATGCCCAAGTTCAACCTCTACCAGTCGTTGCACACCACGGTGGTGGGGCCCCAGGGCAAGCCCCTCGAGGTGCAGATCCGCACCCGGGAGATGCACCGCCGCTCGGAGTTCGGCGTGGCCGCCCACTGGGCCTACAAGGACGAGCTCACCTCCAGCGACATCGCCTGGCTGAACCACCTCGTCGACTGGCAGTCGGAGACGAGCGACCCCCAGGAGTTCATGGAGACGCTCAAGGTCGACCTCGAGCACGACGAGGTCTTCGTCTTCACCCCCAAGGGCAAGGTGGTGACGCTGCCCGACGGGGCCACGCCCATCGACTTCGCCTACGCCATCCACACCGAGGTGGGCCACGCCTGCATCGGAGCTCGGGTGAACGGCCGGCTCCAGCCCCTCGACTCCCGTCTCCACTCCGGGGAGACGGTGGAGATCCTCACCACCAAGGTCGACCCGGCGCCCTCCCGCGACTGGTTGAAGATCGCCGTCACCGCCCGGGCCCGCAACAAGATCCGCCATTGGTTCTCGCGCGAGCGGCGGGAGGACGCCATGGAGGCGGGCCGGGAGGAGCTGGCCAAGGCGCTGCGGCGGGAGGGGCTGCCCGTCCAGAAGCTGGCGTCGTCACCGGTGCTCGAAGAGGTGGCCGAGGCCGCCGGGTTCTCCGACATCAACGGCCTGCACGTGGCCATCGGTGAGCATCACCTGTCCGCCACCTCGGCGGCCCAACGGGTCGCCCGGCTCCTGCGCAGCGGCGAGGGCGAGGAGCAACTGCCGGTCACCGCCCGGTCGCCCCGCCGGCGCCGGCGTCCCGCCGCCGGCGTGCACGTGGAGGGCCTCGACGACGTCATGGTGCGGCTGTCGCGGTGCTGCACGCCGGTCCCGGGCGACGAGATCATCGGCTTCGTCACCCGGGGCCGGGGCGTCACCGTCCACCGGGCCGACTGCGCCAACGCCGTGTCCCTGGCGTCGGGCCAGCACGACCGCATCATCGAGGTCGACTGGGACCGCCACCGCGCCGGTGACACGTTCGTGGCCTCCATCGAGGTCAAGGCCCTCGACCGCTCGAAGCTGCTGCGTGACGTCTCCGCCACCCTGGCCGATCACCAGCTCAACATCCTCGCCTGCGCCAGCCAGACCGGCACCGACCGCATCTCCCGCATGCGCTTCGACTTCGAGCTGGCCGATCCGTCACACCTCGACTCGCTCATCACCACCATCCGCCGCATCGAGTCGGTCTACGACGCTTACCGGGTGCTGCCAGGAGCGTCGCACTAGTCGGGGCGCGCCTCAGTGCGGCGCGTAGACGAGGAGTGGTTCCGCGCACTTGGCGATGGTGAACTCGGCCGAGCCGCCGAAGGTCTCGCCGTCCCGGGCCAGGCGGCGGTCGCCGTCGAGGCGCCGGACGGCGAGCTCGTCGACCCGTAGCTCCTCGTACATGCGGCAGCGCCCGAGCCGCCCGGTGAGCACGGCGGCGACGAGGCGCACGCGCGCTCCAGGGGTGGCGGCGTCGACCAGCCGGACGTCGAGGTGCCCGTCGTCGAGGCGGGGGCGCCAGCTCGGCGCGAAGCCGTGTGGCTGGTAGGTGCAGTTGCCCACGAAGATCATCCACAGTTTCCGGTACCGGCCGTCGATCTCCACCTCCGTGGGATGGGAACGACGCAGGACCTGCACCAGGGCGACGACCATGGCCGGCCACTTGCCGAGACGACCTTCCAGCCGCTTCCGGGCGTCCACCAGCTCCACGTAGCCCCCGAAGCTGGCGGTGTTCAGGAACGGGCGACCGTCGATGGTGGCCACGTCCACGGCCAGCGTCTCCCCGGCGGCGAGGGCGGCGATGGCGTCGTCCACCGAGCCGAGGCCGACGTCGCGAGCGAAGTGGTTGAGGGTGCCCCCGGGCACGGCGAACAGCGGTATCCCCTCGGCATGAGCGATGCCGGCGGCGGTGTTGAGCGACCCGTCACCTCCCACGACGCCGAGGCCCCAACTGCCCGATGCCGCATCGCGCAATGCCTGCGCCAGGTCGTCGCCTTCACCCAGCTCCACCAGCCGGGCTCGGGGCAGCGCTTCGGCCAGGCGCTGGAGCGGGCTCTCTCCGACCCCTGAGCCGGCACCGGGGTTGACCACCACGGTGAGGCCCTCCCCACCGGGCGGGCAACGGTGGTGGCGCTCGGCTCCCGCCGGACGTCGGTCGGCGGGGGAGTGCGGAGCAACCGGCCAGAGCCGGCGGCTGGCGAGCGCGACGGCGGCCCCACCGGCAACGGCGAGCAGCGAGCGTTCCCGAGAGCTCGAGGAAGCCTGGGGGACGAGGAGTGCCGCGGTGACGACGGCCAGCGGGATGCCGGCGCCGGGAAGCTCGAGGAAGGCGCCGACGCTGAACGCCACGGCCGCCGCCGTGGCCGGCGGAACCGCTCCCGGGGGGCCAGTGACGGCGCCGACGGCGGCGGCGACGCCTGAGGCGGCCAGACCCGAACTCGAGCCTCGAAGGGCCGCCCGTCGACCGAAGCGGCCGGCGGCAGCGAGGGCGAGGACGCTGGCGAGCCAGGCCAGCCCGAGCGTTCGAGCTGCTCCTGGTGGCTTCGACCGCTTCGACCACATGGTCCGTGTAGTGAACCATTCCCCGATGCACGGTCGTGGCCAGGGCTGGAGTGCTCAGCGGGGCGGCCCGCCCACCACGCCGCTCGAGTCGAGCTCGAGGCCCCTGGTCTCTGGCAGGCCGGCGAAGGCGAGGGTGGCCAGCAGCGCCGGCGCGGCAACCACCACGGCGGCGGGGGCGAAGCGGCCGAACAGGTCGGCCAGGGCACCGAAGGTGAGTAGGCCGCCGACCGCCCCGGCCACGCCGGCGGCCACCAGCCAGCCGGCCACCGTGGCCCGCACCGAGGTGGGGAACAGCTCGGCGGCGAAGGCGGCGAGCGCCGGCGACAGGCCGTAGCCGGCGACCACGCTGAGCAGGGCGCCACCCACCGCCGCCGGCGCACTGCCGCTGTAGGCCACCACGGCGGCGGCGGCCAGACCCACCAGGCCGCCCACGGCGCAGGGCCGGCGTCCCCAGCGGTCGGCCACCCAGCGCCCGAGGACCAGCCCGGCCACGCCCGCCGGCAGGGCCGCCACCACCAGCACGGCGGTGGCGGCCGGCGACAGCCCGACCACGTTCTCGCCGTAGACGAACACGAAGCTGTTGGCCGGCCCGGTGACGAAGCCGACGGCGAAGGCCACTGCGGCCATGATCAGCAGGCGCCGGCCCCATTCGCCTCGCAGCACGCCCAGCACCGGCAGGGCCGGCTTGCCGGCAACCTCCTGGTGGCGGTAGCGGTCGGGCTCGGACATCCACCGGGCCAGCAGCGGCAGGAGCACGAGGGGGACCAGGGCCAGAGTGAACAGTCCCCGGAAGCCGAGGGCGTCGCCGGCCACCCCCCGCACCACGGCCACCAGGGCGGCGCCCACGCCGTAGCCGGCGGCGGTCAGGGCCAGCGCCCGCGCCCGGTCGCCGGCGGCGGTGTGCTCGGCGGCGGTCACCTGGGCGACCGCGGTGGTGGCGCTGAGGAAGGGCCGGCTGAGGGCGAACACGGCGACGAACCACCAGTAGCCGGGGCTGAGGGCGGCCGAGGCGGTCAGGGCCAGTCCGGCGGCGGCCAGGCCCAGCGCCACCGCCTTGCGGCCCAGGCGGTCGGCCAGGCCGGCGAGGGGCAGGCTGGCCAGCGAGGCCAGGCGGATGGTGGCCAGCCCCAGCCCGAGCACGGTCCCCGACAGCCCGGCCTGCTCGGCCACCGACGCCCCCTCGGTGACCTCGCCGAAGGCGCCGGCCACGTCGCCCAGGGCGGCCACCGCGCCGAACTGGCCGAAGCCGGAGGCGATGACCACGGCGGCCACGCTGACCACCGGGGCCTGGAGCCAGGTGTGGAGCCGGGGCGTCGCCCCAGTGGAGGTGGGGAAAGGGGAAGGGGCCACTGGGCCGCTGACGGTAGCCTCGCCCCCCGTGCCCCTGTTCCAGGCCCCGACCGGGACCCGCGACGTCCTGCCCCCTGAGACTGTCCGCTGGCAGGCGCTCGTCGGGAGCTTCGCCGACGTGGTGGGCCGAGCCGGCTACGGCCTGGTCGTCAGCCCCATGTTCGAGGACATCGGCGTGTTCGAGCGCGTGGGAGCGAGCACCGACGTGGTGCGCAAGGAGATGTACGACTTCGAGGACAAGGGGGGGCGGCACGTCGCCCTGCGCCCCGAGGGCACCGCCTCGGTGGTGCGGGCCTACGTCCAGCACCGTCCCGTCCCGCCGTGGAAGGTCTGGTACGCCGCCCCCAGCTTCCGCTACGAGCGTCCCCAGGCCGGCCGTTACCGCCAGCACCACCAGCTGGGTGCCGAGGTGCTGGGCTCCGAGGACCCGGAGGTCGACGTCGAGGTCATCGCCCTGGTACGGGCCCTCTACGACCGCGTGGGCCTCGAGCGGGTGACCTTGCTACTGAACTCCATCGGCGACCAGGCGTGCCGGCCTGCGTACCTCCAGCTGCTGGACGCCTACCTGCTCGGACGCGATGGCGAGCTGTGCCCCGACCACCGCAAGGAGCGCCGCCAGAACCCGCTGCGGGTACTCGACTGCAAGCGGGAGGCGTGCCGGGCGGCCACGGTGGACGCGCCGCGCATCGTGGACCACCTCTGCGCCGACTGCGCCACCCACTTCGAGGCGGTGCAGGCTGGGCTGCGGAGCCTGGGCGTGGCCTTCAGCCTCGACAGCCGCCTGGCCCGGGGCTTCGACTACTACACCCGCACCGCCTTCGAGTTCCAGGCCGTCGACCTGGAGGCCGCCCAGAGCACCATCGGCGCCGGCGGCCGCTACGACGGGCTGGCCGAGGCCCTCGGTGGCCCGCCCACCCCGGGCGTCGGCTTCGGCACCGGCATCGAGCGAGTGTTGCTGGCGTGCGACGCCGAGGGCAGGTTCCCGGCGCCGGCGGCGATCGTCGACGTCTGGGTGGTCGACGTGACCGAGGATGGCGAGGCTCGGCAACTGGTGTGGGCGCTGCGCGACCAGGGCATCAGGGCCGACCGTGGATTCGGGTCCCGGTCCATGCGGGCCCAGATGAAGCTGGCCGACCGCTCCGGCGCTCGGCTGGCCCTCATCGTCGGTGCCGACGAGCGCGCCCGCGGGGTGGTGTCGCTGCGCCGGCTCCGAGGCGACGACCACGGTGACGCCCAGGACGAAGTGCCGGCGGCCGACGTCGTGGCCCGGGTGCGGGAGCTGCTGGCGTGAGCCCGTCCGGTTCCGTCGACCCTGCGTCCGCCGCCGCCACCGCCCTGCGCACCGACCTGGCCGGCGACCTGCGCGTCGGTGACGCCGGCCGCCAGGTGGCCCTGTGCGGCTGGGTGGCCCGCCGGCGCGAGCACGGCGAGCACCTGGCCTTCGTCGACCTGCGGGACCGCTCGGGCGTGGTCCAGTGCGTGGTCGACGGCGCCTCGGACCTGCGCTCCGAGTACGTGGTGCGGGTCACCGGCACGGTGCGGGATCGGCCCGAGGGCACCATCAACCCCGACCTGGCCACCGGCGAGATCGAGGTGGGCGACTGCGCCGTCGAGGTGCTCAACGCCGCCGAGCCGCCGCCGTTCCCGGTCACCGACCGGGTCGACGCCGACGAGACCGCTCGCCTGCGCCACCGCTATGTCGACCTGCGGCGCGACCGCATGCAGCGCAACCTGGCCGTGCGGGCATCGGTCAACCGGGCGCTGCGCTGCGCCATGGAGCGCCAGGGCTTCCTCGAGGTGGAGACCCCGCTGCTGTGGGTTCCCACGCCCGAGGGGGCCCGGGAGTTCGTCATCCCCTCTCGCCTGCGCCCCGGCGAGTTCTACGTGCTGCCCCAGAGCCCCCAGCTGGCCAAGCAGCTGCTCATGGTGGCCGGCGTCGATCGCTACTACCAGATCGCCCGCTGCCTGCGCGACGAGGACCTGCGGGCCGACCGCCAGTTCGAGTTCTCCCAGCTCGACTTGGAGGCGTCGTTCGTGAGCCAGGACGACGTGCTCGGGTTCGTGTCCGAGGCGGTGCTCGACGCCGCCGAGGCGGTGATGGGGGAGCGACCGGGCGAGATCCCCCGGCTCACGTGGGCCGAGGCCATGGGCCGGTTCGGCGCCGACAAGCCCGACCTGCGGGCGGGGCCCGAGCTGGTGGAGCTGGGGGAGCTCTTCGCCGCCACCGGCTTCCGGGCCTTCGCCGGCGCCGCCTGCATCAAGGGGCTGCGGGCGCCGGGCCACGGTGATCTCGGCCGCAACCGGCTCGACGCCCTGACCGAGCGGGCCAAGGGCCTCGGGGCCAAGGGGTTGGTCTGGCTCCGGGTGGGCGAGGGCGGCGCCCTCGACTCGCCGGTGGCCAAGTTCCTCTCCGACGAGGAGCGGGCCGGCCTGGTCGACGCCACCGCCGCCGAGGCCGGCGACCTGGTGCTGGTGGTGGCCGACGAGCGCCGCACGGTGGAGACCGTGCTCGGACAGCTCCGCCTCGATCTGGGCCGCCCGCCGGTCAACGAGGGGCCGCTGGCGTTCACGTGGGTGGTCGACTTCCCGCTGTTCGAGGGCCTCGACCCCGCCGGCCGGCCGGTGCCGGCCCACCACGCCTTCACCATGCCCCACCCCGACGACCTCGACCTGCTCGAGTCCGACCCCTTGTCGGTGCGCTCGCAGTCCTACGACCTGGTGCTCAACGGCTGGGAGCTGGGCTCGGGGTCGATCCGTATCCACCGCTCCGACGTGCAGGCCCGCATCTTCTCCACCCTCGGCATCTCCGACGAGGACGCCCGGGCTCGCTTCGGCTTCCTGCTCGACGCCTTCCGCTACGGGGCGCCGCCCCACGGCGGCTTCGCCGTGGGCCTCGACCGCTTGGTGGCCATCCTCGCTGGCGAGGACAACATCCGCGAGGTCATCGCCTTCCCCAAGACCCAGTCCGGTGCCGACCCCCTCACCGGGGCGCCGGCGTCGGTCAGCCCCCGGCTGCTCGACGAGCTGGGCGTGCGGGTGCTTCCACCGCCGACCTGATCCCGGGCGCCGGCGCCGGCCGGTGCTGGAGCCGGTCGAGCACGCCGGCCAGGGCCAGCTCGATCTCGCCCACCTCTCGGCGGTAGTGGTAGCGGCCCAGCCAGAGGCCGCCCACGGCGGCGCCGGCGGCCACCGGGAGCGCCGCCAGCACCAGGAGGTCGAGCCCGGGCACCAGGGCGGCACCGCCCACCACGCCGGCGCCGGTGGCGGCCCCTCCCCCCAGGTACCAGGCCGATGCGGCGCGCTGCTCGCCGACGTCGGCCACCAGGACGACCATGACTCGTCCTTCCTCACTGCCGGGCTCGGCTGCCACCGCCACCTCCAGCCGCCGCACCCCGTTGAGCAGGAGCCGGCCGTTGAGGTCGAGGCGGCGGCGCAGGGCCGGCAGCAGGCCCTCCCGGCGATCCCACAGAGTGCGCTCGCCGAGGTGACGGCGCTGCTCGAAGAGCTGCGAGCGGAGGAAGGTGTGCAGCTCCCGCTCGACCTGCTGCGCCGGCCCGGGCACGAGCCGGCGGACCTCCAGGCGGGCCGGGCCCAGCACCCCGTCGGGCAGGCGCCGCCGGTCCCTGTCGTTGTCCAACGCCCCCACCCGCAGCTCGGCCAGGGCCTGGCACACCGACGCCCGCGACAGCCCGGCCTCGATGGCCGCCGCCTCGATCACGGCCACGTCCAGGGTGGCCGGCGCCTCGTGCTCCCGGTCGAGCTCGGCGGCCCGGTGCAGCACCAGGGCGATCTCATCCTGGGTGAGGCCCTCACCCTCCATGGGCCCCCACGCTAGCGACGCCGGTGTTCCACGCCGCTGCACAGGTTCTGGCCCCACAAACGCCGGGAATGCTCCCGCTGCGGGGGCCAGAACGGAGGTGGGGGCCTAGCCGAACCGCCAGGGCGACCGCGGCACCCGACTGGACCCGGCCAGGCGCTCGAACAGCGGGGCCATCGCCGTGTCGTCGGGCAGAGCGGCCAGGTCGAGGGACTCGGGGAGCACGGCGCCGGCGATCCCGGCAGGGCTCAGCTCGTCCACCCACTCCGCTGCCGGCCGGTCGGCCAGCCGGTCGGCCACCCGCTGCTGGCGGTCGTCGGCGCCGGCGTCCACCTGGCACATCCGGCACAGCGTCGGCAGGGCGTCGCCGTCCCCGTCGAGGCCCACGACCAGCAGTCCGTCGGTGGTGGGCACCGGCTGGTCGAGGGGGCCCCATCGGGGGCGTCCCCGGTGGCGCCCGGGTGCGTCACCGCCGGCGGCGAGCGGGGTGAGCACGTGGTCCTGGAGGGTCATGGCCCCGGCGTGCAGCGAGGTGGAAACGCGGGGGCCGCGCCCGGTGCGCTCCCGGACGTACAACCCGCCGAGCACCCCCTCGGCGGTGACCAGCGCTCCCATGAAATCCACGACGATGACCCGGCTGGGAAAGGGCGGCTCGCCTTCGGGTCGCAGGCCGTTGCCCACGCCGGCGTGGGCCTGGACCAGGAAGTCGGTGCCGAGCAGCGCCGGCGCCCGCGGCCCCTCTCCCCATCCCGAGGCGGTGGCGTAGACCAGCGACGGGTTGCCCCGGGCCAGGTCGGGGGCGTCGAGGCCCCACTCGGCCGCCTTGCCCGGCCGCCAGTTGTGGAGGAACACGTCGCTCTGGTCGGTCAGCTCCACCAACTCGGCCCGGCCCGCCGGTCCGGACAAGTCGATCTCGACCGAGCGCTTGCCCCGGTTGAAGCAGGCGAAGAACGAGCCCACGTCGCCGGCCAGCGGCGGCACGATGCGCCCGAAGTCGCCGCCCGGGGGCTCCACCTTGACCACCGAGGCTCCCAGCATCTCCAGCAGCAGGCCGGCCAGCGGACCCTGCATCCGGGTGGTGGCCTCCACCACCCGGATGCCCTCCAGAGGCAGGCCCGACCGGGGCGCCGACCGGCCCGCCGCCGGCGCCGCCCCAACTTCCCCAAGGCCGCCGTTCCCCGGCCGCTCGATCGCCGGATGGGGCCCGCCGGTGGGCTGCGCCAGGACCTCCTCGTAGCCGCGCAGCGGCGCCAGGCTCACGCCCCACTCGCCGGCGATGTGCACCAGCTCGCCGAGGGAGAACCTCGCCGTGGCCTCGTGCAAGCCCGGCGGGAAGGTGCACGTCGAGCGGTAGTAGCGGGCGCGGAAGCCGGCCCACGCCCGGCTGAGGTCGGCGCCGGTGGCGCCCAAGCGGTACCAGAAGCCCTTCCAGGCCTCGGGGTCGAGAGTCTCGATCTCGAACCAGTGGCCGTCGGACGAGCAGAACGGCGGTCCCGGCTCGGGCCCCGGCGGCGCCGGCACCCACTCCTCGGCGCAGGTGGCGGCGGCCACGTAGTGGGAGACGGCGAGCAGACCAGCCTGCAACACCGAGGTCTCGAGCCCGGAGGCGTCGCCTCCCCGGCGCCGCGCCACCAGCCCGGCCAGCACGCCGCAGGCGCTGAGCACGCCGGCGGCCACGGAGGCGAGCTCCAACCCCAGGCGCCGGGGCGCCCCGGCGTCCCTGCCGTGAAGGTGCATGAGCCCCGAGCGCGCCTGCACGGTCGCCTCACTGCCCACCCGATCGGGCCCCAGACCCGAGGGCCCGTACCACGAGATCCCGCAGTGGAGGCCGTGGCCCTCGGGGTCGTCCAGGGCACCGAGGCCCGCCAGCCGGCGCCGAGCCACGGCGACGGGCAAGGCGGGGCCGGTGATGCTCGCTCCCACGCTCACCGGGGCGCCACCACCGCCACCACCAGCTGGCCGCAGCTTGGCCCCACCGGCCACAGCCCGGCGCTGACCAGCTCGGCCCACGGGGCGAAGGGGTGATCGGTGCCGCCGGCGGCCAGGGCCCAGGCCACCGCCGCGCCGAGCAGCCAGAGCTGGGCGCCGGAGGCGATGTGGGCGTCGACGTCGGCGTCGGCGACCGGGTCGAGCACCTCGGTGGCCACCAGCATGGCCACGTGCAGGGCGGCCTCCAGCTCCTCGCTGCGGCCGGCGGCGACCAGGAGCGGGCGGGCGGCGGCGCGCCGCTGGTCGACGGCGGCGAGCCACGACGGGTCGACGCCGGCCGAGCGCGCCACGCCCTCGGCCAGACCCACGACCGACAGCGGGAGGTCCGCGGGGCCGGTGGGCGTGGCGGTGGCCAGGGAGGCGACGTCGAGCGCCGTGGCGCTGGGCCGCGCCACCAGCCGGTCGAGGAGTTGCTCGACGGCGTCCCCGCCCGCACCCAGCGCCGCCCCCAGGCGGCGGCGTCGGCCGCCGGCGCTGAGCACCGCCGGCGGCCAGGTGACGACCGGGGCGGCGGCCAGGGCGCCGGCAGGCGACGCTGCTCCGCCCGACGACGGGTCGCGGCCGGTGGCCAGGTCCCGGCCTGCGAGATCGACGGCGTACCAGCTCTCCAGGGCGGTGAACGGGCTCACGCCGGGCCGCCGTCCCAACGGACGCCGACCTCCGGAAAGGGCAGGCCCAGCTCGTCGACGACGAACCGCTGGCTGCGGCGGATGAAGGCGGCCCGGGAGTCGTCGTTGGTGTGGGTCTTGATGCCCCAGCGCCGGAACAGCTCGTTGTTGGCCGAGACGCTGCGGCCGAAGAAGGGCAGTGTGAACGGGACCAGTCGCTCGACCGCCTCGGCTACCAGCGGCGCCGCGGCCGGGTCGGCCACCAGCTCCAGGCTGCGGCGCTTGCCGAAGGACACGTGGAAGCGCTCCTCGGGCAGCAAGGTGGTGGCCAGGTTGCGCAGGGGCAGGTAGGTGCAGCTGCTCAGCTCCTCCATGAGCACCACCTCGGCCAGGTCGACGATCGCCTTCAGCACGGCGAACTCGGGCCAGGAGCGCAACTCGTAGTCGAACACCGACAGGATCGGTCCGGCGGTCGGATCGTCCAGGCCGAGCTCGATGGCCAGCTTGGTGAACTTGAGGTGGTGGCCGTACTCCTCCATGGCGATGCGGCAGGCCAGCCACTTGTCCTTGGGCCCCGGGGCCAGGGCGATGGCGGGCTCGTCGAACACCGCCGCCCCGGCCAACTCGTTGCGGACGTGGCTGGCGATGACCTTGCCGGCGGCCCGCACGTACTCGGCGCCGAGCGCTTTCGCCTCTTCGGCGTCGGCCACCTCGCCGTTGAAGGGCTGTTCGAGCGTGGGCGTGAGCGGGGTCACGATCGGGGACGGAGCCGCTGGCGGGGGACGTCGCCGTCGACGACCAGCGACCGCAGCGCCGGCCGGTCGACCTTGCCGAGAGGTGAGCGGGGGATTCGGTCGAGCAGGCACAGCTCATCGGGCAGCTTGTGGCGGGCCAGGGTGGCCCCGAGGAACTCCCGCACCTCCGACAGGTCGGGCGCGTCACCGTTGGCGGGCACCACGCAGGCGCACACCGCTTCGCCCAGGACGGGGTCGGGGGTGGCCACGATCGCCGCGTCGGCCACGGCGGCATGGCGGACCAGGACCGACTCGACCTCGGTGGGAGTCACCTTCAGGCCGCCGCGGTTGACCACTTCCTTGCGCCGGCCGAGCACGTACAACAGGCCGTCCTCGTCGATGCGCCCGAGGTCGCCGCTGTAGTACCAGCCGTCGGTGGCCGTGTCGGGGTGGCGCCAGTAGCGCACGGGGGCGGCGGCCCCGAAGGCGATCTCGCCCACCTCGCCGGGCGGCAGGGGCCGGCGGTTCTCCGGGTCGACGACCGCCAGCGTGCCGTCCGCCGGCGTTCCCGGCGGGCCCCGGAACACGGTGCGGCCCACCGAGCCGCGGAGGATCTCGTGCCGGTCGGTCGTCTGGGTGGTGAAGCCCTCGCTGCACCCGAACACGTAGAGGATCTCGGTGCCCAGCCGCTCGTAGACCTGCTCGGCCAGCGGGCGGGGCAGCGTGGCGGCGGCGGAGATGACCCAGCGCAGGGCGGACACGTCGTGGAGGTCGGAATCGAGCGCCCGCAGCAGCAGGGTGAGATGGGGCGGCATCCCCGGCAGGATGGTGACCTGCTCCTCGGTCACCAGCCGCAGCGCTCCGGTGGGGGAGAAGCGCTCCTGGAGGAGCAGGCGACCACCCCGGAGCAGGGCGATCAGCGCCAGGCGCAGCCCGAAGACGTGGGCCACGGGCAGATACACGAGGTGGACGTCGTCGGGCCCGGGGCCGAAGGCGTCGGCGAAGAACTGCATCTTCGCCCAGCAGGCGGGGAGGGTCTCCAGCACGCCCTTGGGACGTCCGGTGGTGCCCGAGGTGAGGAACATCAGCCCCGGATCGTCACAGCCCTGGAGCGGTGCGACCGGAGTCCCCGCCTGTCCGCCATCCAGCAGCGCCGAGAGCACGTGGTCGCCGGCCTCGGGGGTGCCCTCGTGGACGATGCGCAGCGTCTCGGGGCGGGTGCGGGCCACGGCCCGCAGGGCTGCCTGGGGATCGTCGGTGCCGGGACGGGGATGGAACAGCACCGCTGCCGCCTCGGTATGAGTGACCAGGTCGGACAGCTCGGCGCCGGTGAGGTCGTCGTCGGCGCCCACGTGGATGGCGCCCACGGCCCAGGCGGCGGCCATGGCGACGATGTGCTCCGGGCAGTTGCGCAGGCCGGTGATCAGCCGGTCGCCGGGGCGGATGCCCAGGCGCCGGTAGGCGTCGGCCAAGGCGGCCACCTGGCGCCACAGCTCGTCGTAGCCGATGGTGTGGCCTCGGTAGGTGATGGCGTCGCGGTCGCCCCACTGGCGGCAGGCGGTCTCCAGGTCGGGGGCGAGGGGTGCGCCCGTCTGGGACCGACCCGCCGGGTGGACCATGCGCGCCGCACCTATCACATGGGTCAGCCTATTCGCCGGCGCCGCCAGGTGCGATCGTGGCGCCCGTCGGCCACTGGGCGACCGAACCGGTGAGGATGCCGGAGAGGCCGGCGAACGGCTCACCGATGTGAAGCCCGCGGTCGTCGATGGTGAACTCGTGGATCCGCCGGTCCTGGTCGGAAGCCCGCGCCTTCAGGACGCAGATCGCCCGACGGACCGTGCCGGCCACCTCCACGTAGCGGAGGAGCACGATGATGTCGGTCAAGGTGGAGGCGTTGGTCTCGGTGACCGACTCGGTGCTGAGCAGGTTGCTGGTGGCAGCGGTGAACACGCTGGCGATCTGGTTCTGTCGAAGGAAGGCGGTGAGCCCGATGATGAAGTCCCGCAGCCCTCGCTGCGTGGCGACCCGCTCCAGGGCCGAGAGGTTGTCGACGGCGATCCGCTGCGGGCGGAAGTCCTGGATGACCTCCCGCATGGCGACGTAGTGGTCCTCCAGCGAGGCCACCTCGGGGTACTGGCTCACGATCCGGAGGAGGCCGGTGCGCTCCATCTCGGCAAGGTCGATGCCCCAGCTGGCGGCGTTCCTGAGCACCTGATCACGGGTCTCCTCGAACGACTGCAGCAGGCACCGCTCTCCCGCCGCTACCCCGGCGGCGAGGAACGTGCAGGCGGCGAGGGTCTTGCCCACGCCCGTGGGCCCCGACACGAACGTGACCGCGTCCCGGTAGGGGCCCCCGCCGCACATGGTGTCGAGGTCGGCGTTGCCGAGACTGACCCGCTCCTGGGACGACGGCTCGCCCATGGTGATGAGGGCGCTGGGGAGCACCGAGATACCCGAGCCGGGGACGATGGTGAAGGAGAACTCCCCGCTTCGGTGGGGGGCTCCCCTGAACTTCAGCACCTCGACGGTCCGCCGGCGCTTCTCGTCCTCGATGACGTTGCGCAGGATGACCACGTTGTCGGCGACGAACTCCTCCATACCGAACCGGCCGACCCCGCCGTACTCGTTGGTGCGCTCGACGGTGAGCACGGCGGTGATGTGCAAGTCCCGCAGGCCGGCGATCACCCGGGTCAGCTCGAGCCGCACGACCGCCGGATCCTGGAACCGGGCGAAGACCACCCCCAATGAGTCCAGCGCGACCCGTTTCGCCCCCACGGTCTCCGCTGCGTGGCGGACGCGGGCGGCCAGCGCATTGAACTCGTAGCTTCCGGCAACCATCTCTTCGTCTTCATCGGGCTGGTGGGAGGCGTCGACGAAGGCCCACATCCCCTCGTCTTCCCAGCGGGCCACGTCGAAGCCGAACGACGCCAGGTTGGCTCGAATGTCGTCGGGTCCCTCTTCGAAGGTGACGAACACTCCGGGCTGTCCGAACTGGCGGATGCCCTGGGCCAGGAAGTCCCCGGCGAAGACGGTCTTGCCGCTGCCGGTGGTTCCCGAGACCAAGGTGGTGCGGGTGGCGGGGAGGCCGCCGAGAGCCACCTCGTCGAACCCGCTGATGCCGGTGGCGAGCTTGGCAACGCCATCACCGGATGGGCTCATGATCGCCGGCAGTGTTCGTCGGGCCCGGGGAGGCCGAGGGCGGCGGCCGCTGCTCGGCCGTCGGACAGGTCGCCGAGGACGCGCCGGCGGGGCAGGGGGGCCAGCTTGATCACCGTGGGGGTGACCATGACCCGCGCCACCTCGGCCCGGTCGGGCTGATGGAACACGTCGACCACCTCCAGTTCGTAGTCGCCACACACGCTCGCTTCGCACAGGGCCCGGAGGTTGGCCACGGCCCGGCTGGATTCGGGCCGGTTGCCCGCCACATAGATCCTGTAGGAGTAGGTCGCCATCCCGATCACCAGCCGGACCTGTGGGTGGAAGTGGCGGAGCTTAGCCAGGAGCCCGTTCTCCGGCGATCTGGAGGGCGGCGGCCAGCTCGGCCACCGTCGGGGCGTCGAAGACCGCGGTGATGGGGACGCTGCGACCCACGTTGTCGCTCAGGCGAGCGGAGATCTGGGTGGCCGCCAGCGAGTGGCCACCGACGTCGAAGAAGTCGTCATCCACGCCGATGTCGTCCCGGCCCAGCACCTCCCGCCACACCGCCAGCACCGTGGCCTCCATCGGGCCGCGTGGGCTCTCGGCGGTCGTGGCTCCGCTTCCTCGCTGGCCGTGCTTCTCCACGGCGAGGTCCTCGGCCAGCAGACCCTTGCGCACCTTGCCCGAGGCGTTGCGGGGGAGCTCGTCGACCACCGTGATGCGATGGGGCACCTTGTGCTCGGCCAGGCGCCGGCGGACGAACGCCTGGAGCTCACGCGGGGTGGCGGCGCTGCGCAAGACCACGACGGCGGCCACGTCCTGGCCGAGGAC
>DASZDK010000033.1:0-24770 GCA_035942035.1 Acidimicrobiales bacterium | reverse complement strand
GAGTGGCTCATCTCCACCGACTTCGAGGCCACGCTCGACGTGCTCAAGAGCCGTCTCGCCGACGCCACCGCCGACACCGTGTGCGAGACGCTCCTCGTGGCCCACGCCATCGGCGGCACGGAGATCGACCGCTGCCTCACCGCCCTGGTCGACGACCGCATCCTCGACCAGCAGAGCCGCAAGGACGCTCGGGCCCGCCAGGCGGGTGCCCGCTTCGCCCGCCGCTTCGTGCTGGTCGTCCCCCTCGGCATGGCCCTGGTCGGCCTCAGCATCGGCGAGGGGCGTGGGGCCTACCAGAGCCCCGCGGCCCAACTGTTGGTGCTGGTCGGGCTGGCGCTCATGGGTCTGTGCTGGTTGTGGGCCGGCCACATGATGCGGCTGCCGGTCGAGCAGCGGGTCTTCGGCTCCACCGGCCAGAGCGGGGCCACGAGGTGAGCCGGGTCCTGATCCTCTCCGGCCTGGCGCTGTGGGCGGGCTCCACCCTCCTGCTGGCGGAGCTCCGGTGGTTCTCCCGCCGGCCGCTGGCCGAACGACTGCGGCCCTACGCGCCGGGCGGGATGGGCCGGCCCCACCGTGCCGGCATCCTCTCGGTCGAGTCGTTCACCGCCGCCATCGGGCCCTTGTCGAGGAGCGTGGGGGAGCGGGTGGCCCGGATGGCGGGTGTCAGCGAGGACCTGTCGCTGCGGCTGGCCCGCATCCACTCGCCGCTCGACCCGACCGCCTTCCGGGTCCGCCAGGTCGGGGCCAGCGTGGCCGGGTTCGGTGTCGCCGCCCTGGCCGCCGTCGCCCTGCGCCCGCCACCGCTGGTCGCCGTGCTCCTGGTGGTGAGCGGGCCGGCCCTGGCGTTCCTGGTCGAGGAACAGCGGGTCGCGCAGGCGTCGCAGCGTTGGCAGCGGCGGCTGTTCCTGGAGCTGCCCGTCGTGGCCGAGCAGCTCGCCCTGCTGCTCTCGGCCGGCTACTCCCTGAGCGCGGCGCTCAACCGCCTCGCCCGCCGCGGCTCGGGCGCCTGCAGCACCGACCTGCGCCGGGTCTGCGCCCGGATGCGCCAGGGGCTGTCCGAGGCCGATGCCCTTCGCGAGTGGTCAGCGCTGGCCCGCGTCGATTCCCTCGACCGTCTCGTCCCCGTGCTGGCCCTCAACCGTGAGACCAGCGACCTGGGGCGGTTGATGGCCGAGGAGGCCCGAGCCATCCGCCGTGACGTGCACCGCGAGCTCATTGAGGCGGCCGAACGCCAGAGCCAGCAGGTGTGGATCCCCGTCACCGTCGCCGCTCTGGTCCCCGGCGTCATCTTCCTGGGCGTCCCCTTCTTCGAGGCGCTGCGCCGCTTCGGCGGCTGACCACATCGACCCACATCGCCCCGACCATCGAGCAAGGAGCCGACATGGAAACCGCACTTCGAGCTTGGATCGCCTGCAGCTCGTTCCGTTACCGCTGCCAGGTCCGTCTCGCCGACCAGGCGGGAGAGGGCGTCATCTCCACGGCCATCGCCGTGCTGATCATGGCGCTCATCGGCGCCGCCATGTGGGCGGTCTTCCAGGCGGTGTTCAACGATGCCGGCCAGCGGATCCAGAGCAACGTCGAGCAGATCCAGTAGCGACCCGGAGGGCGGTTCCGGCGTCGTCGGGACCCTCGTCGGCGTCACCGTCTTCCTCACCCTGCTCCTGTTCGCCGTCCACCTGGTGCTGAACCTCTACGGCTCCTCGATCGTCACCGCCGCTGCCTTCGACGCCGCCCGGGTGCGCGCCGGCGACGACGGTCGAGCGGTGAGCGAGGCGGAGGCGGAGCGCCATGCGCTCCAGCTCCTCGGCGGCTACGAGCGGGACGGGCGCCTGCAGCTCTGGTGGAGCTACCCCGACACCGACGGGGACGGCGAGGCCGACGTGGTGGCCTTGCGCGTCCTGGCTGAGCACCCGACCGACTTCGCCCCCCGGGCCCGTTTCCCGTTCCAGCGCGTCGACCGCACCGTCACCGTGCGTCTGGAGCGCGTCCGATGAGGATGGGCTGGCGCCGAGCCCGGGCGCCGGTGAGGTGGCGCGACGAGGGCGGCTTCGTCGGGGGGTTCGAGGCCTTGCCCTTCGGTTTCCTCGTCTTCGTGGTGGGGGTGGCGCTGCTGGTCAACGCCTGGGGGGTGGTCGACGGCACGCTCGCCGCATCGGCTGCCGCCCGGGAGGCGGCACGAGCCTTCGTCGAG
This sequence comes from Acidimicrobiales bacterium, assembly GCA_035942035.1. Taxonomy (GTDB): domain Bacteria; phylum Actinomycetota; class Acidimicrobiia; order Acidimicrobiales; family CADCSY01; genus JAHWJR01. The sequence goes on along the minus strand of DASZDK010000033.1, from coordinate 22,579 downwards.
TCCGACGGCCCCACCACCGGTGCGGCGATGGCCGAGGCCCGGCGAGCGGCCGCCGACGCCATCGACGGCCACAAGGCCGACCCCGAACGCTGGGGGCTCCACACCGAGGGCGGGGCCCAGCTGCGGCGTTGCGCCCGGGTCACGTTCGTGGTCACCTACGACGTCCCCACCTTCCGCCTGCCGTGGATCGGCGGCTTCGGAGGGGCCGTGATCACCGCCTCCGGGCGCCACAGCGAGGTCGTCGATCCCTACCGGCAGGGCCTCGCCGTCGCTCCTCCTCCCGCCGGGGCCTGTCGTGGGTGAGGACCCGACGCAGAACTACTTGCGCGTCCGCAGGCCCTTCCACCTGCGAGGTTCCTCACTAGATCGGGCAAGTAGTTCTGCGCCGGGCCCTGAGCGGCGCAGCGATGCCGACCAGAGGGGCAGCGTGCTGGTGCTGATGCCGGCGGCAGTGCTGGTGTTCCTGGTGCTGGGGGCGCTGGCCGTCGACTCCGCTGCGGTCTTCCTGGCCCAGCGTCAGCTGGCCAACGCCGCCTCTGCTGCCGCCAACGACGCGGCCACCCAGGCCGTCGACCTCGACTTGTTCTACGCCGGGGGCTCGGTCCGCTTGGTTCCGGGTGACGCGCAACGGGTCGCGGTCGCCACCGTGCGCCGGCTGGGACTCGATCACCTGAGCGAGGTGCATCCGGTGGTCACGGTGCGAGGCGACGTGGTGGAGGTGACGGTGACCGCCCGGGCGCACCAGATCTTCGCCCCCACCGTCCCCGGCGGCGCGGACACCGTCGCCGTGGCGGCCACGGCGGTGGCGCAGGGCCGGAAGGGCTGAAGTTGCACAGAAGGGAATGGGAAAAGCAGAATGCTCCCGTGGCCATCGCCTCGAGTTCCACCCGAACGTCGGGAGCCGACGTCGTCCGCAGCCTGGCCTGGCTCGGCATGCTCACCCTGGTGGCGTGGGGTGGCGCCACCCTCGGTCGCGGGGCTCTGGCCCCGCCACCCATCATCGAGCCCGGCGCCTGGGCCGACTGGGCGGCCGCCCGCAGCCCGGTCGAGGCCGGTTTCGCGGTGTTGACGCTGGTCGTGGTCGTCCTGGCCTGGTACCTGCTGGCGGTGACGGTGCTGGCCACCACCGGACACCTCCTGCGGGCCCGACGCCTCCTGCGGCTCGCCGACGTGCTGACCCTTCCGCTGCTGCGACCGGCCGTGCACGCCGCTCTCGGGCTCGGGCTCGTGGGCGCCACCGTGGCCGGTATGGCCGCCGCTCCGGGCCCCCGCCCCGGCGTCCGACCGCTCGATCCGGGCGCTGCGGCCCTGGTGGTGGCCACCGGTGAGTCCGGCCGGGTTCCGCCGGGGCCACCGGCGGAGGGCTTGGCCGCGCCCGTGGCCGACGGGGATGCTTCGCGGCCGGTCATGCGTCTGTTGCCGCCGGACGGCTCCGGGACGGTCGAGGCCGACGACCCGGCTGCACGCCCGGTCATGCGCCTGTTGCGGCCCGAGGCGGCGTCGTCGCCCGAGCCGGCGCCGGAGCCCGGCCCGTCAGTGGCGGCCGAGCCCGCGCCGGCGCCGGCGGTCGACACCCGCTGGGAGGTCCGCCCGGGCGATCACCTCTGGTCGGTGGCGGCGAGCGTGCTCGAGCGCGCGTGGGGAGCGCCGGCGACCGACGACGAGGTGGGCCCCTACTGGCGGCGTCTGGTGGAGGCCAACCGTTCCGTGCTCGCCGATCCGGCCAACGCCGATCTGGTCTTCCCTTCGCAGATCTTGACCGTCCCCGCACCGCCGCCGGCGCCACGCTGACTACCGTGGCGGCGATGGACGACTGCGTGTTCTGCCGGATCCTCGCCGAGGAGCTCCCCGCCGACATCGTGGCCCGGGGCCCGCTCACCCGTGCCTTCCGTGACACCAACCCGCAGGCGCCGGTTCACGTGCTGGTGGTCCCGGTCGAGCACGTGGCCGACGTCACTGAGGTCGGCGCCCAACACGGCGAGCTGCTGGCCGAGATGGTGACCACCGCTCACCAGGTCGCGGCCCGGGAGGGTGCGGCCGAGGGTGGCTACCGGCTGGTGCTCAACGTGGGCGACGACGCCGGCAACACCGTGCCGCACCTGCACCTCCACGTGCTCGGCGGCCGGCGCCTGACCTGGCCCCCGGGCTGAGACGCCCCCCCCGTCGTGACTGGTCGCCCCGGCGCCAGCGCGGGGGCGGCGCCACCGGCATGCGGCTGGATCGGCCGCCCCGGGGGTACGCTTGGCGGGCTCGTGACTACCGTCGACGTCAAGGTCCTCGTGCCCGGCAACCACCTCATGGGCGGGCTTCTCGGCCAGCGCGACGAGTTCCTGCGCCTGATCGAGGGCGCCTTCGGCGACGCCGACATCCACGTCCGGGGCAATGAGATTCGCGTCTCCGGCACCGACGCCGAACGGGTGGGCAAGCTCTTCGAGGAGCTGGTGGTCCTGTTGGAGCTCGGTCAAAGCCTCGACCCGGCCAAGGTGAGCCGCACCATCGACATGGTGAAGGCCGACGAGCGGCCGACGGAGGTGCTCACCACCGAGGTACTGCGGGGCGCCAACGGGCGGACCGTCCGGCCCAAGACCAGCGGGCAGAAGCGCTACGTGGAGGCCATGCGGGACAACGTGGTCACCTTCGCCATCGGGCCTGCCGGTACCGGCAAGAGCTGGCTGGCGGTGGCCATGGCCGTCCAGGCCCTGCAGGCCAAGTTGGTCAACCGCATCATCCTCACCCGCCCGGCGGTGGAGGCGGGGGAGCGCCTGGGGTTCCTGCCCGGCGACCTCATGGCCAAGATCGACCCCTATCTGCGGCCCCTCTTCGACGCCTTGTTCGACATGGTCGAGCCCGAGGGGGTCCAGCGTCTGCTCGACCGGGGCACCGTCGAAGTGGCCCCCCTGGCGTTCATGCGGGGCCGGACGCTCAACGGCAGCTTCATCATCCTCGACGAGGCCCAGAACGCCACGCCGGAGCAGATGAAGATGTTCCTCACCCGCATCGGCTTCGGCTCCAAGGCGGTGGTCACCGGCGACGTCACCCAGGTCGACGTTCCCACCGGGCGCTCCGGGCTCCAGGGACTGGAGCCGGTGCTCAGCGGCATCCCCGACCTCGGCTTCGTGCACCTCACCAACAAGGACGTGGTCCGTCACCGCATCGTCCAGGACATCGTCGACGCCTACGAGCGCGCCGCGCTGGCCGGCGAGGGCGGCCGGTGAGCGGGGCCGACGGGCAGCCGCCACCGGCTCTGTCCTCACACGCCAGCGGCGCCGACGTGGTCGGCTACGACGAGCAGTCGGAGGTTGAGGTCGACGTCGAGTGCCTGGTGGACCTCGCTCGGGGAGTGCTGGGCGCCGAGGGGCTCCCGGGCGGTTGCGAGCTGTCGCTGCGCTTGGTCGACGAGGACGCCATGACCGTGCTCAACCGCGACCACATGGACGGTGACGGCCCCACCGACGTGCTTGCCTTCCCCATCGACGGCCTCGACGCTGCCGCCGGCGGCGCCCCTGCCGGCGGTGCTCCGGGGATGCCGTTGCTGCTGGGCGACGTGGTGGTCTGCCCGGCGGTGGCCCGGCGCAACGCCGTGGCCCGAGGCGCCGGCACCGGCGACGAGCTGGCCCTGCTGGTCGTCCACGGCATCCTCCACCTGCTCGGCATGGACCACGCCGAGCGGGACGAGGCGGCGGCCATGCAGGCGCGCCAGCGGGCCCTCCTGACCGAGCTCCGTGCGTCCGACGGGTGATGTGGTGCCCGGCGTGAGCTTGATCGAGGTCGTCGCCCTGGTGGCGGTGGCGGTGCTGATCGCCTCGGCTGCGTTCCTGGCCCTGGCCGAGACCAGTCTCACCCACCTGCCCCGCTCGAAGGCCCTGGCCCTGGAAGACGAGGGGCGCTGGGGAGCGGCCAGCCTGCAGCGTCTCCTCGATCAACGGGAGCGGGTGCTCAACCCCGTCCTGTTGCTGCTGCTGGTGTGCCATCTCAGCGCCGCCACCGTGGCCGGCCTGCTGGCGCAGTCGTACTTCGGCCCCCTCGGCGTGGCCGGCGCCACCGTCGCCCTGGTGGTGGTCATCTTCGTGTGTGCCGAAGCCGCGCCCAAGACCTACGCCCTCCAGCACACCGAGCGCTCGGCGCTGCTGGTGGCCCCAGTGGTCAGCGTGCTCGCCAGCTTCGCTCCGGTACGCCTGCTCACCCGGGCCCTGATCGGGCTCTCCAACCTGGTACTGCCGGGCAAGGGGCGCCGGGCGGGCCCCGTGGTCTCCGAGGAGGAGCTGCTGGCCCTGGCCGACGTGGCGGTGGAGGCCGACGTCATCCAGGTGGAGGAGCGGGCGCTCATCCGCTCGATCATCGACTTCGGTGACACCGTGGTGCGCGAGGTCATGGTCCCCCGGCCCGACATGGTGACCATGGCCGCCGATGCCCTGGTGGCGGAGGCCATGGAGGTGGCCATCGCCAACGGCTACAGCCGCATCCCGCTCCAAGACGACGGCATCGACGACATCGTGGGACTCGTCTACGCCAAGGACCTGATGCGGGCGTCACGGGAGGGGCGTACCTCGGCCACTGCCCGGACCCTTGCCCGCTCCGCCCGCTTCGTCCCCGAGACCAAGCGGGTGGCCGAGCTCATGCGGGAGATGCAGGCCGAGAAGTTCCACATGGCCGTGGTCATCGACGAGTACGGCGGCACGGCCGGCCTGGTGACCCTGGAGGACCTCATCGAGGAGCTGGTGGGCGAGATCGTCGACGAGTTCGACGTGGAGGACCCCCTGCTGGAGCCCCTGCCCGGCGGCGACGTGCGGGTGGCGGCCCGCATGCCCCTCGACGAGCTCAACGAACTGCTGCACGTCAGCCTGCCCGAGGGCGACTGGGACACGGTGGGTGGCCTGGTGTTCAACCTCCTCGGCCACGTTCCCAGCGAAGGCGAGGCGGTGCGGGTCAACGGCCACGTGCTGCGGGCCGAGCGGGTGCAGGGCCGGCGCATCGGCCGGGTGCGGGTGAGCCGGATCCCGGACGTCGCCACCGACGGGGCCGACGCCGCTCAGCCGGGCTGAGGCGCAGGCGGTGCACGAGACCGGAGGTTCACCGATGCGCTCGGGGTTCGTGACCTTGGTGGGCCGGCCCAACGTGGGCAAGTCGACCCTGCTCAACACCATCATGGGCACCAAGGTCAGCATCGTGTCCGACAAGGTGCAGACCACCCGCCGCCAGGTGCGGGGCGTCCTCGACCGCCCCGACGCCCAGGTGGTGTTCGTCGACACGCCCGGCATGTACCAGCCCCGCGGTCGGCTGGGCCAGCGCCTGCACGAGACGGCGACCGCGTCCATCGCCGGGGTCGACGTGGTGTGCCTGGTCCTCGACGCCAGCGCCCCCCTCGGCGCCGGCGATCGCTTCGTCGCCTCCCAGGTGCCCGGCGACGCCATGGTCGTGGTCAACAAGGTCGACGTGGCATCACGACGACAGGTCCTCGAGCAGCTGCGCCGGGCCGCCGAGCTGGAGCTGAGCGAGTACTTCCCCGTGTCGGCCCGGACAGGGGAGGGGGTGCCGGCGCTGGTGGACGCGCTGGTCGAGCGGCTGCCGGAGGGCCCGGCCTACTACCCGCACGGCACGGTGACCGACGTTCCCGAGGCCTTCTGGGTGGCCGAGCTCGTGCGTGAGCAGCTGCTGGCCGTACTCCGTGAGGAGCTGCCCCACGCCGTGGCCACACGGGTCACCGAGTGGGAGTGGCCCCGGGTGCGCTGCGAGATCCTGGTCGAGCGGGAGTCGCAGAAGGGCATCGTCATCGGCCGCCAGGGCACCGTGCTGAAGGCCGTCGGCACGGCGGTGCGAGAGCAACTCGCCCCGGGGGCGTACGTGGAGCTGGTGGTCAAGGTGGAGTCCGACTGGCAGCGGCGGGCCTCGTCGCTCGAAGAGCTCGGCTACTGAGGACTCCGCGGCGGTCGCCAACGTGGCCGGGGCACGAAGTTCAGCGACGGCTACGCCGGCTCGAGCAGCGAGAACGGACGGCGAAGGTTCCGGGCGAACAGGGCGCCTACCATGACCGTGGCCCACAGCGTCACCTCCGGCCCGTTGGTGACGCCCCAGCCCGCCTGCAGGTCCGCCAGCCAGGTCAGGTAGGCGGCGACGACCACCACGGGCAGGGCGCTCAGGAGCGCGGTCCGCTGGCTTCGCGTGGCGCCGAACACAGCGAGGTAGGCGCCGGCGGCGAACAGCAAGAGCATGGGCACGTAGGCCGCGCCCAGGGCGAGCGCCGGCGGCAGCCCGCTGCCGCCCCGGAACCGGTTCCACACCGGAGCGCTGTGGCCGACCACGGCCGCCAACCCCGTCCACAGCGCCACCGACACCCAGGCGCCGACGGCCTGGTTGGAGAAGATCCCTACCGCGCTGAAGGTGTTGCCCCCCGGCGTGGCGGCGAGCGTCAGGTGCCAGGCCAGCGTGGTGGCGGCGAGGGTGGCCGCCGCCGGCAGGACCAGGGCCCAGGCGCTCCGGCGCGGCTTGCCGGCGCCGGGATTACCGCCGGGAGTCGAGAGCCGGGACAGGCCCGGCTCGTCGAGTTGGCGGCGCAGCCGCCGGCGTGAGAGCAGGTAGGCGAAGGGCACGGAGCCGGCCAGGTAGCCAGCCAGTACGAGCGGGCCGGCGAGCACGCCCACCGCAGTGGCGTTGCGGGGGACGTCGACCAGCGCCACGAGCATGGTCAGGCCCATCACCCGGCGAACCTACCGCCGGCCCGGCGCCGTCCGGCGGTGCTGGCGCCAGACGATGCGGGAGCGGCTCCTTCGCCGCCGGCAGAGGAGGGCCTCAGCCGGCGACGGCCTGACCACCGCGGTCGGCGGCGACCGGCACCCTGCCGGGAACCTTGGGCACCCGGAGCTCCACCGAGACCGTCCCGTGGCGGCGCTCCCAGGCCACCACGTTGAGCAGGGCGGAGTACACCACCAGGCGGCTGAAGATCATTAGCCACGCCAGGATGGCGAACACCACGCCGATGGAGCCGTACAGGGCCGAGGAGGAGGCGACGGCGCGGGGGACGTAGATGCCACCGAGCACCTTCAGCACCTCGAACCCCACGGCTCCGAGCACGGCGCCCGGCACCAGGGGGCGCCATCCGACGTCCCGGTTGCACAGCACCTTGGCCGTCCAAAGGAACAGCGCCGTGCTCAGCCCCAGTCCGACGAGCAGGTTGAGCGGGGCCAGCAGCGGCACGAAGCGCAGCCCGGCCGTCACCGCGAACGAGGTCACGAACAGCAGGGCGGCGCCGAGGAGCCATGCCAGGGCAGCGACCTTGTCGCGGATGCCGCGGCCCTGCACCTGCCAGACGGAGTCGTAGAGGTACTGCAGGGCGCCGACCAACCCGAGGCCCGACCACACCAACCCCACGAAGCCGACCACCGAGGCGGCCCGGCGACTCTCGCTGGCCGTGGCGATGGCGGCAGTCAGCACGCTGGCGGCGTCGCCGCTGCGCGGCAGGCCCAGGAAGGAGATGGCGTCACCGGTCAGGTCGGCCCGGTTGGCGGCGAAGAACCCCACCACGGCGATGGCCACCAGCACCAGGGGGAACAGCGACAGGAACCCGGCGAGGGCCACCGACGCCGCCAGCGAACCGCCGTGGACCTCGCCGAAGCGCCGCTGCACGTCCAGGGCGATGCCCAGCCAGGGCCAGCGCGCGCTGTACGTCGACCTCAGCCGCTCGAGCACCGCCCGGATGTACCCCGCAAGCGGTAGGTTCGACCGGTGGACCTCGACGGGATCGACCCCGTGCGGGTACCGGGCCACGTGGCATGCGTCATGGACGGCAACGGCCGCTGGGCCAAGAAGCGCGGTCTGCCGCGCACCGAGGGCCACGCCGCCGGCGAGAAGGCGCTCCTCGACGCCGTCGAGGGGGCGCTCGAGCTCGGGTTGCGGTGGCTGACGGTCTACGCCTTCTCCACCGAGAACTGGCGGCGCCCCGTCGACGAGGTGCGCTACCTCATGCAGTTCAACGAGGGGATCCTGCTACGGCGCCGGGACGAGCTCCACGAGCGGGGGGTGCGCATCCGCTTCGTCGGGCGTCGTGAGGGGCGGGTGCCGCGGCGGCTGGTGCGGCGCATGGAGGAGACGAGTGACCTCACTCGGGACAACCGCACCATGACCCTCACCATCGCCTTCAACTACGGGGGCCGCGCCGAGATCGTCGACGCCGTGCGGGCGCTGGTCGAGCTGGGCACGCCGGCGAAGAAGATCGACGAGTCCGCCATCCGCCGTCATCTCTACGACTCCGAGATGCCCGACCCCGACCTGGTGGTGCGCACCTCGGGGGAGTACCGCATCTCCAACTTCCTGCTCTGGCAGCTGGCCTACAGCGAGCTGGTGTTCACTGACGTGTTGTGGCCCGACTTCCGCCGGGAGCACCTGTTCGAGGCGGTCCGTGAGTTCCAGCGGCGTGACCGCCGCTACGGCGGCGTCGTCGGGCAGGACTGAGCCCGGCATGGGGCTCTATCGCGAGCGGGGGGTGGTGCTGCGCACCATCAAGTTGGGCGAGGCCGATCGGATCGTGACCCTGGTCACCGAGGGCCGGGGAAAGGTGCGGGCCGTGGCCAAGGGGGTGCGGCGGACCAAGAGCCGCTTCGGCGCCCGGCTGGAGCCGCTCAGCCACGTGGCCCTGCTGTGCTACGAGGGCCGAAGCCTCGACACCATCACCCAGGCCGAGGCCATCGATCACTTCCGCCCCGTGCGGGAGGACCTCGAGCGGCTGGGCCGGGCGACGTGCCTGCTCGAGGTGGTCGACGCCGTGGTCCAGGAGGGCGAGGCCGATCCGCGCCTGTACCAGATGCTGCTCGGCGCCCTTCGCACCCTCGCCGCCAACGACGCTCCCTTGCTGGTGCCTGCCTTCTTCTGGAGGCTGCTGGCCCAGCAGGGCTTCCGGCCCGTGCTCGAGCACTGCGTCGCCTGCGGATCGGGAGGAGCGCTGGTGGCGTTCGACGTGGGCGAGGGTGGTGTGCTGTGTCCCTCGTGCCGCCACGGCACCCGCATCACCGCCGAGGCGCTCGGCCTGCTGCGTCGCATCCTGGGGGGCGACCTGGTGGCCGTGCTCGCCGAGGGACCCGTGCCGGCCGGCCCCGAACTCGAGTACCTGGGCACCCGAGCCCTCGAGCACCATCTCGAGCGCCGGCTGCGCGCCGTCGGGGTCCTCGACCGGGCCTGAGCCAGCTCCCCTGTGTAGCGGCGGCATGCTCATCCCGTAGTGTCCAGCGGATGGCTGACCTCTTCGAGCAGGTGGTCAATCTCTGCAAGCGGCGGGGGTTCGTGTTCCCGTCCGCCGACATCTACGGCGGCTTCCGTTCCACCTACGACTACGGGCCCGTCGGGGTGCTGCTGCTGCGCAACGTGAAGGACGCCTGGTGGCGTTCGATGGTGCAGATGCGTGCCGACGTGGTCGGACTCGACGCCGCCATCCTGTCGCCGCCGGCCATCTGGGAGGCGTCCGGCCACCTGTCCAACTTCACCGACCCCTTGGTCGACTGCCGGCGCTGCCGCGAGCGCTTCCGCCTCGACCAGCTCGACGACCCCGAGGTCTGTCCCAACTGCGGGGCGACCGACAGCTTCACCGAGGCCCGCCAGTTCAACCTCATGTTCAAGACCAACGCCGGCCCGGTGGAGTCCGACGCTGCCGTGGCCTACCTTCGCCCGGAGACGGCGCAGGGCATGTTCGTCAACTTCAAGAACGTGCTCGACACCTCGCGCAAGAAGCCGCCGTTCGGCATCGCCCAGGTGGGCAAGTCCTTCCGAAACGAGATCACGCCGGGCAACTTCATCTTCCGCACCAGGGAGTTCGAGCAGATGGAGCTCGAGTTCTTCGTGCCGCCCGACGACGGGCCCCGCTGGTACGAGTACTGGTGCGCCGAGCGCATGCGCTGGTACGCCGAGCTCGGCATCCCCGACGACCACCTCCGCCTGCGGCCGCACGATCCCGACGAGCTGAGCCACTACTCCGTGGCCACCTCCGACGTCGAGTTCCTCTACCCGTGGGGGTGGGGCGAGCTCGAGGGCATCGCCAACCGCACCGACTACGACTTGCGCCAGCACGCCGAGGCGTCCGGGCAGTCCCTCGAGTACTTCGACCAGGCCAGCGGGATGCGCTACGTGCCCCACGTCATCGAGCCGGCGGCCGGCGCCACCCGGGCGATGATGGCCTTCCTCCTCGCCGCTTACGACGTCGACGAGGTCAACGGCGAGGAGCGCACCGTGCTGCGCCTCCACCACCGCCTGGCGCCCTACCAGGTCGCGGTGCTGCCCCTGTCCCGCAAGGAGAGCCTCACCCCGCTGGCGCGCCAGGTGCTGGCCCTCCTCCACCAGCGCTGGATGTGCGACTACGACGAGACGCAGGCCATCGGCCGCCGCTACCGGCGTCAGGACGAGATCGGAACGCCGTGGTGCGTGACCGTCGACTTCGACAGTCTCGACGACGGCGCCGTGACCATCCGCTCCCGCGACGACCTCGAGCAGGTGCGGGTTCCCATCGACGCCCTGGTGTCCGAGCTCACCCAGCGTTTGTCATAACGCCGGCGATAATCCGCCGGCGCCCGTGCACGGAGCTGCACCTGCTGCTCTCGCTGCTCCGCCTGGCGGACTCCGCAGCGGCACCCGGCGATGATCCGCCGGCGTCGGGTCGCGGCGCACAGGGCAACGTCGGTAGTCTCGCCCCGTGACCTTCGTGTACTCGTTCGACCACAAGCACAAGCAGCCGCCCATGTCGCTCAAGGACCTCCTCGGGGGCAAGGGAGCGAACCTGGCGGAGATGACCTCGGTGCTCGAGCTGCCCGTGCCGCCGGGCTTCACCATCTCCACCGAGGCCTGCCGGGCCTACATGGAGGGGGGCTGGCCGAGGGGGCTCGACGACGAGATCGCCAAGCACCGCAAGAAGCTGGAGAAGGCCATGGGCAAGCGGCTGGGCGACCGGTCCGACCCGCTGCTCGTGAGCGTTCGGTCGGGCGCGAAGTTCTCCATGCCGGGGATGATGGACACCGTGCTGAACCTCGGCCTCACCGACGAGTCGGTGGCCGGCCTGGCCAAGCAGACGGGTGACGAGCGTTTCGCCTACGACTCCTACCGCCGCTTCATCCAGATGTTCGGCAAGATCGTCCTCGGCGTCCCCGCCGAGGACTTCGAGGAGCTCTTCGAGGGTGCCAAGAAGCTGTCAGCGGCGCGGAGCGACTCCGACATCGACGCCGACGTGCTGCGCATGGTCGTGCGGGGCTTCAAGGCCATCGTGGAGGAGCACACCGGCTCCCCGTTCCCCCAGGACCCCGAGGCCCAGCTCCGCCAGGCCATCGAGGCGGTGTTCCGGTCCTGGAACTCGCCCCGGGCCATCGCCTACCGCACCCGGGAGAAGCTGCCCCACGACCTGGGCACGGCGGTGAACGTGCAAGCCATGGTGTTCGGCAACAAGGGCGACGACTCCGGTACGGGGGTGGGCTTCACCCGCGACCCCAGCACCGGGGCGCAGGGAGCCTACGGCGACTTCCTCATCAACGCCCAGGGTGAGGACGTGGTCGCCGGCATCCGGGCCACCCAGCCGCTGTCCGACCTCAAGGTGCACTTCCCGAAGATCTACAAGCAGCTCATGGCCATCTTCGCCGGGCTCGAGCACCACTACCGCGACATGCTCGACACCGAGTTCACCATCGAGCAGGGCAAGCTGTGGATGCTCCAGACCCGGGTGGGCAAGCGCACCGGGGTGGCGGCGCTGCGCATGGCGGTCGAGATGACCAAGGACCGCAAGCTGAAGCTGTCCAAGGCCGAGGCGGTCTCGCGCATCACCGCCGACCACCTCGACTCCGTCCTGCACCCCCAGTTCGCTCCCGGCGCCCACGTCGCGCTGACCACCGGCCTCGCCGCCTCCCCGGGAGCAGCGGTGGGCAGGGCCTACTTCACTGCCGACGGCGCCGCCGAGGCGGCTGGACGGGGCGAGCAGGTGGTGTTGGTCCGCAACGAGACGTCACCCGAGGACATCCACGGCATGGCCGCCGCCGAGGGCATCCTCACCGCCCGGGGCGGCCTGGTGAGTCACGCCGCCGTCGTGGCCCGGGGCTGGGGCAAGCCGGCGGTGTGCGGGGCCGAGGCCGTGCGCATCTCCGGTGACTCCTTCTCGGTGGGCAACGTCACCGTGCAGCAGGGCGACGTGTTGTCGCTCGACGGCAGCACCGGCCAGGTGGTGCTGGGCGCGGTGCCGCTGCAGGTGGGGTCGGTCCCCGAGGAGTTCCACACCATCCTGTCGTGGGCCGACGAGATCCGGGCCGGCCACCTGGCGGTGCGGGCCAACGCCGACACCGGCGTCGACGCCAAGCGGGCCCGTGCGTTCGGCGCCGAGGGCATCGGCCTGTGCCGCACCGAGCACATGTTCCTCGGCGAGGACCGGCTCCCCGTCGTGCGGGAGATGATCCTGGCGGCGACGCCCGAGGCCGAGGAAGCGGCGCTGGAGAAGCTGCGGGTGGTCCAGAAGGCCGACTTCCTCGAGGTCCTCGAGGCCATGGACGGCGTGCCCGTCACCATCCGCCTCCTCGACCCTCCGCTGCACGAGTTCCTGCCCGACATCGAGGAGCTGGTGGTCAAGCAGGCCACCACCGGGCTCACGCCGGCCGAGGAGGAGCTCCTCGTCGCCGCCCGCTCGTGGGACGAGGTCAACCCCATGCTCGGTACCCGTGGCGTGCGCCTCGGTGTGGTGAAGCCGGGCCTGTACGCCATGCAGGTGCAGGCGCTCCTGGAGGCAGCTGCCGAACGGGCGGAGGCCAAGGGCCACCCCGTGGTGGAGATCATGATCCCCCTCACCATTGGCCGAGAGGAGCTGGCCCTGGCCCGGGGCTGGGTCGAGGCCGCCGTCGCCGAGGCCGGCGTCGACACCGGTCGCCGGCGGCTGGAGGTCACCATCGGCACCATGATCGAGACGCCGCGGGCGGCGCTGCGGGCCGACGAGATCGCCGAGGAGGCCGACTTCTTCTCCTTCGGCACCAACGACCTCACCCAGATGACGCTCGGCTTCAGCCGGGACGACGTCGAGGGGCGCATCATGGGCCCGTACCTCGAGCAGGGGCTGCTTGCCCGTAACCCGTTCGAGACAGTCGACGCCGACGGGGTGGGCGAGCTGGTGCGCCTGGCGGTGGCCCGGGGCCGTGCCACCAAGCCCGGGTTGAAGCTCGGCGTCTGCGGCGAGCACGGGGGCGACCCGGAGTCGATCGCCCTGTTCTACGACGCCGGACTCGACTACGTCTCCTGCTCGCCCTACCGGGTGCCCATCGCCCGTCTGGCCGCGGCCCAGGCGGTGCTGGGCGCCGGCAAGGCGACGGCGGCGGGCGATACCCGGTAACGCCTCCCACCGTCCGAGTCGACGCACCCAGCCGTGTCCCGTCTCGTCTTCGCCGCCGAGGCGTCGTCGGACCAGTTCGCCCGGTTCGAGGTTGAGCCGTGGCAGTGGGCCGCCTTCGTCGCCCTGGTGGCGACGCTGCTCGTGGCCGACCTCCTCATCGTCCACCGCACTGCCAAGGAGGTCAGCTTCAAGGAAGCGGCCATCGAGAGCGGGGTGTGGATCACCATCGGCCTCTCGTTCACCCTGGTCGTGCTGGCCTGGCAGGGAGGGCAGGCCGGTGGTGAGTACCTCGCTGGCTACCTGATCGAGAAGAGCCTCTCGATCGACAACGTGTTCGTGTGGGCCGTCCTGCTGTCGTACTTCGGCGTGCCCAAGCAGTACCAGTTCCGGGTGCTGTTCTGGGGCGTCTTCGGCGCCCTGGTGCTGCGAGGCATCTTCATCTTCGCCGGCGTGGCGCTGATCGAGCGCTTCGACTTCGTGCTCTACGTCTTCGGCGGGCTGCTGTTGTACTCGGCCTACAAGATCGCCCGTCACGACGAGGCGCAGGTCCATCCCGAGACCAACCTGGTCCTGCGGGCGGTCCGCAAGCTGGTGCCGTCGACGTCGGAGTACGACGGCCAGAAGCTGTTCACCAGGAACCAGGGGCGCCTGCTGGCCACGCCCCTGTTCGCCGTTCTGCTCATGGTGGAGGCGACCGACGTCATCTTCGCCGTCGACTCCATCCCGGCCATCCTGGCCGTCAGCCGGGAGGAGTTCATCGTCTTCAGCTCCAACGCCTTCGCCATCCTCGGCCTGCGGGCGCTGTATTTCTGCCTGGCGGGCATGGCCGGCAAGTTCCGCTACCTGAACATCGGCCTCGCCGTGATCCTGGCCTTCGTCGGCGTCAAGATGCTCCTGTCCGAGGTCTACCACCTGCCCACGTGGGCTTCACTGGCGGTGATCGTCGTGGTCCTGACGGTGACCATCGTGGTGTCCCTGCGGGCCGACCGGAAAGAGGCCGTCGGCTCGTAGGACCACGGACGAACGGGGCTGCCTCCGCCGGTACGTTGGAACGGGATGGGAATCGCCGACGAGGACATCGAGCGGGTCCGGGCGGCCACCGACCTGGCCGCCGTCGTCGGCGAGCACGTGGCCCTGCGCCGCTCGGGCACGCGCTGGGTGGGCCTGTGCCCGTTCCACACGGAACGGACGCCCTCGTTCTCGGTCAACGCCGAGCTGGGCTTCTACTACTGCTTCGGGTGCGCGGCCAAGGGCGACGCCATCACCTTCGTCCGGGAGATGCAACACCTGGACTTCGTGGCCGCCGTCGAGCTGCTGGCCGGCCGGGCCGGCATCGAGCTGCGCTGGGACAACACCCGGGAGGGTGGCGAACGCCGGCGTCGCTCGAAGCTGGTCGAGGTGCTGGGCCGGGCGGTGGACTGGTACCACGAGCGGTTGCTCACCGCTCCCGACGCCGCCGCCGCCCGTGGGTACCTGCGGTCGCGCGGCTACGACGGTGAGATCGTCCGCCGGTTCCACCTGGGCTGGGCCCCCGACGGGTGGGACGCCCTGTGCCGGGCGCTTTCACTGTCGAGCGAGCTGGCCGTCGACACCGGCCTGGGCTTCGTCAACCAGCGGGGCAAGCTCCAGGACAGCTTCCGGAGCCGAGTCCTGTTCCCCATCTTCGACGCCCGCGGCGACCCCCTGGCCTTCGGCGGACGGATCCTTCCCGGAGGCCGGGGCCCGAAGTACAAGAACTCGCCGGCCACCGCCATCTACGACAAGAGCGAGGTGCTCTACGGGCTCAACTGGGCCAAGTCGGAGGTGGTCGAGCACGAGGAGGTGGTGGTGTGCGAGGGCTACACCGACGTGATCGGCCTGGTCACCGCCGGCGTGGGTCGGGCGGTGGCGACGTGCGGTACGGCGCTGACCGAGCGCCACGTGGCCACCCTGCGGCGATTCGCCCCCCGCATCGTGCTTGCCTTCGACGCCGACAGCGCCGGCCAAGGCGCGGCCGAGCGGGTCTACGGTTGGGAGCGGCGCCACGAGGTCGACGTGGCCGTGGCCGCCCTGCCTCCTGACGCCGACCCGGGCGAGCTTGCCCGCACCGATCCGGAGGGCCTCCGCCACGCGGTTGCCCAGGCGGCCCCGTTCCTGGCGTTCAGGCTGGAACGGCTGCTCTCGGGGACGCCGCTGGCGTCGGTGGAGGCACGTGCACGGGTGGCCGAGGAGGCTCGCGAGCTGATCGCCGAGCACCCCGACCAGATCGTGCGGGAGGACTACGCCACCAAGGTGGCGCTCCGCCTCGACGTCCGGCCCGAGCACCTGCTGCGGGGCCAGGGCCGTGGCCGGGTCGCTCGGCCGGAACCTCGTGCGGCCCGGGCCCGTCGGGCCGAGACCCTCTCCCTGCTGGCGCTGAACCTCGCCGTGCACCAGCCCCACGCCGTGGCCGACGGTCTGCACGAGGTGCTCTTCGCCGACCCCCTCGAGCGCAGCGCCTACCAGGCGCTGGCGTCGTCGCCGACCTTTCGGGAAGCGGTTGACGCCGCCGAGCCCGAGGTGGCGGAGCTGCTCCACCAGCTGGCAGCCGACGAGGTGGCCGACGTCGACCCGGGCGACGTGGTGGCCATGCTGGTCCATGACGGCGTCGCCCGGCTCCTCCGCAAGCTCGACGCCGATGCCCGTACGTCCAACGGGCCACCGGTCGATCCGAACCTCATCGGCTGGCTCAAGCCATGCCAGGAGGGCCTTCTCGACCCCGCTCACCGCTCAGAGGCGGTGGGCCAGTTGCTACCCTTCCTGGTGGCGCGGGCCGAGGAGGGGACATGACCACCAGCACCCCCATGCCCTTCCCTCCACAGGGGCTGCCGGTCGACGAGCTCCGCCGGCTGATCGCCGTCGGGAAGGCCAAAGGCACCATCACCGTCGACGACGTGCTGGTCATCCTGGGCGCACCCGAGCCCACGCCCCGGTTCATCGAGGCCATCACCGAGCTGCTCGAGGGCGAGGGCATTCACGTCGACCCCGAGGAGCCCGTCTCCGAAGTGGTGCCGCCGTGCCCCCCGCCCGCGGGTGCCACCCGCCCGCCGGCGGTGCCCCTGCGCCGGCCTCTGGCCAAGAAGCGGGGGCCGCGGGTGGCGGACAGCGACACGGCCGGCGCCGGCACCCGGTCCCGGGGAACCACGTCCGACCCGGTGCGCATGTACCTGAAGGACATCGGCCGCGTCCCGCTGCTGACCGCCGCCGAAGAGGTCGCTCTGGCCAAGCGGATCGAGCGGGGCATCGAGGCCAGCCAGCGGCTCCGCAGCCACGGCGCCGAGCCGACACCAGGGGCACGCGCCGCCCTCCTGGCTGCCGAAGCGGACGCTGACGAGGCCCGCAAGGTGCTGATCCAGTCCAACCTTCGCCTGGTGGTGTCGATCGCCAAGCGCTACCTGGGGCGGGGCATGCACTTCCTCGACGTGATTCAGGAGGGCAACCTCGGGCTGATGCGGGCGGTGGAGAAGTTCGACCACACCCGGGGCTTCAAGTTCTCCACCTACGCCACGTGGTGGATCCGCCAGGCCATCACCCGGGCCATCGCCGACCAGGCACGCACGATCCGCATCCCGGTGCACATGGTGGAGACCATCCAGAAGGTCATGCGGGTCCAGCGCCAGATGCTCCAGGAGCTCGAGCGCGAGCCCAGTGCCGAGGAGGTTGCCGAGAGAGTCGGCCTCACCCCGGCGAGGGTTCGCGAGATCCAGCGCATCTCCCAGGACCCGCTGTCGCTCGACTCTCCGGTGGGGGAGGAGGACGACACCAGTCTGAGCGACTTCATCGAGGACCTGCGGGCCGAGGTGCCGGCCGACATGGCGATCCGCGAGTTGCTGGTCGAAGCGGTGGAAGAGGCGCTGGAGGAGCTCAGCGAGCGGGAGCGCGAGGTCGTGCGGCTCCGCTTCGGCCTGGATCCCCAGGGGCAGGCTCGGACGCTCGAGGAGGTCGGCCAGAAGTTCGGCGTCACCCGCGAGCGGATCCGTCAGATCGAGTCGAAGACCCTGGCCAAGCTGCGCCACCCTCAGCGCAGCCAGAAGCTCCGCGACTACCTCGGGCCCTGAGAGGGCCCGCCGCTCAGGCCGGAGGGCCGCCGAGGGGGCGGTCGTCAGGCAGCGGCTTCGTCGGGGGCGGGACCGGCGGAAGGTCCGAGAGCGATCCTGCGGGAGGAGGGCCCGGCGGCAGGTCGGAGCGCGTCTCCCCGGCGGAGTCGGGACCGGCCTGCTGGCCGTTGGTGCCCTGCTGCTCCTCGACGACCTCCTTGGCCCGACCGACCCGCTCCTCGACGACCTCCCGGGCCTGCTCGATCCGCGGCTCGACGACCTCCTTGACCCGTTCGACCTGCTCGTCGACGATCGAGCGGGCCTTTTCGGCGGTGGTCTCGTAGGCGTCGCTGCGTCGCACCCTGTCGAGCATGTCGCTCAGCTGTTCGTAACGAGCGCGGCCGGCCTTGGCGCCGAGGTAGTAGCCGGAGCCGAAGCCGAGGAGATAGCCGAATCGGAAGCGCATGGTCCTTGTTGTAACCGGTTACGCCGCCTGGCAACCGCCGCCGGCTACTCGCCGGCGCCCAACAGATCAGCCAGGTCGGTGACCTGGTCGTCGGGTGGGATGGAGATGGACACATCGGCGCCGAAGTCGAAGTACTGGAGCTCGATGCGCTGGTGGCCTCCGCCGCCACCGGCCGGGAGACGGTGCTCGTAGGCGAGCTGACGCACCCGGTCGTCGTCGTCGAGGTCGACCTCGACGGCGAGCTCGCCGCCGCCCAGGCTGGCGATGAACTGCTCGAACGCCGGGAGGTCGGTCACGGCGCCGGTGTCCTCCGCCGCCTTGCGCAGGTCGACCATGGCCCGTAAGCGGGTGGTGGGCGTGCCCCTGACCTCGCCGGCGCCCGCCTCCTCCACTGAGCCGTCCACCACGCCGGCAAGGAAGGCGAGCTGGGCGTTGGGGTCGTTGGAGGTCAGGCCCGACAGCTGAGTCATGTCCAACCCGGTCGCCGACTCCAGGGCGGCGGGGTCGATCCGGATCCACGGTGTCGGAGCCCCCACCATGGTGGCGAAGAAGGGGGACCGCACGTACGAGACGGCACCGTCGACGACGCTCTCCAACTCGCCGTCGATATCGTCCACCCCGCCGTGGCGCAACAGCTCGCCGAGGTCGGAGCGGGAGGACGCCTGCTGGTTCTCGAAGTCGATCTCGCCCTCGCCGCCAAAGGTGACGGCGCCCGAGCCGGCGCCGTTCACGTCGACGACCGTGGCCGTGAAGGTGGTGCGGGCGGTGCCGGCGGCGATGGTGGCCGCCGGGGCGGCGGCAAGTCGGTCCTCGGGCGTGGCCACCGTCGAATCGCTGGAGGCCGCGGTGTTCTCGGCCGTTCCGGTGGCGTCACCGGCAGGAGACGAACGGGGAGCGGCGTCGTCGGAGCCGCACCCGGCGGTGGCGAGCAGGAGGCTGGCGATGGCGAGGGGGGCGAGGCGGACGCGGGGGCGCATGCGGAGCTCCTTTCGAGGAGTCGGCGAGGGCTCCGAGGAGCGAGGCGGAGGGCCGCAGCGGCGCTCCCACGGTAGGCAGCAGTATGCGGCGCGGTCGTCCCCCGGTCAACGTCGATGTGATTCGAACTCGCCTCGGAGATACTGGGCACATGGAAGGCGACGACGGCGCCCTGGAGCGGATGGGCCGCAACGCACGCCGGGTGGCGGTGGCGGTGGGGGGAGGCGCCCTCATCATCGTGGGCGTCGCCCTGCTCGCGCTGCCCGGCCCCGGCATGGTCGTCATCGTGGCCGGGTTGGCGGTGCTGGCCACGGAGTTCCCCTGGGCCAAGTCGTGGCTGGCCGCGGCACGGCGCCGTGCCCGCGGCGCCGGTGACGCCCTGCGCCAGCGGGCCCGCCGGACGCAGGACTGAGCGCCGGCACCGGCTCGTGCCTCCGTCCTACTACGACGTTCTCGGAGTTCCTGCGAACGCCAGCGCGGAGACCATCCGACGCGCCTACCGGGGCGGCGCCCGGGAGCTGCATCCCGACCGCCGGACGGAGGCCTCGCCGGAGGACTCAGCCGCCGCCGCCCGCGCCATGCAAGAGCTCAACGAGGCGTGGAGGGTGCTGGGCGACCCCGCCCGTCGGTCAGACTACGACCGGGCGCTGGCGGATGCGGCTCGTGCGGCCCGGCCGGTCCATCCGGTCGGCGACGAGCAGCCCTACCCGCACCCTCCGGCCGAGCCGGAGGACGTGGGCGTGGCCGTGACGGTGGTGCGGGGCCTGCCGTGGGTCGTGATGCTCACCGTGTTGCTCCTCATCTTCGTCTTCACCGCCTTCGCCGGGAGCGGCTCCGACGGTCGGCCGAGTGCCTCCGACCTGGTCGGCAGGTGCGTGGAGGTGCAGCCGGGCTCGGAGATCCGCGCCGTCCCCTGCACAGAGCCGAACGACGGGCGGGTCGACCTGGTCGCCGTCCGCTCCTCGCTGTGCCCCTCGGAGGCCGCCGTGGTGCGCATGCCCGGTGAGCGCAGCTGGCTGTGCCTGCGCGATCCGACGACCGACTGACCCGCGAGGGGGCGTCCGGTCGCCGACGGCACCAGGAGCCGCCTGCGCCGGCCCTGCTCGGTAGATTGGTCCCGTGGCCGCTCCGTTCGCCCCGTGGTCTCTGAGTGGCGAGAGCGTGGTGGGCCTGGCGCGCTGTCCCGAACCTCTCGGTCCGGTGCCGTGGGGGCTCCGGCCGCTGCCGGGGCCCGTCCTGATCATGGCCGTGTGCTACACGAGCTCGCCGGTTGGGCCCTACCTCGAGATGGCCATCGGTGAGCCCGCCCGCCTCGGCATGCGTCCCGGTTGGTGCATCACCACCATGGTCGTCGACTCGGCCGAGTCCCGGATGGGGGGCAAGCTGAACTGGGGGTTTCCCAAGCAGCTGGGAAACCTGGTGTGGAACAGCGACGGGGCCGAGCGCGAGCTCCGTTGGGTGGAGCGCGACGTGGTCATCCGGGGTCGGGTCATGGGCCTCCCGCTGCCCATGTTGCTGCCGGTGCGGACGGTCCAGCGCCGTGGTGACGGTCCGGTGGTGGTTCCCGGACGGCTGCGGGGGAGGGCCAGGCCGGCCATCGTCGAGGTCGATGTTCCCGAGGACGACGCCCTCGCCCCGCTGGCCGGGCGCCATGCCGGCCTCCACGTCGCCGGCATGCGCCTGCTGATGCGGCCCGCCCGCCAGCCGGTCGGCTTCGCATCGACGCTGCGTGCGCCGCTGAGAGCGCCTGAGCCCGCGCTATGTTGGGACGCTCCCGGGCGATTGGCTCAGCGGTAGAGCGCTGCCTTCACACGGCAGAGGTCACTGGTTCGAATCCAGTATCGCCCACAGTAAAAGTGCTGGTCAGAGGGTATGAGGGGCGCCGGACCGGCGTCCCTCTCGCTTCCCGTCCCACGCGCGTCCCACGCGCGTCCCCGAAACTGGGCGGCACCAGCCACCACTGGGCGGCACTGAGCGGGCCTCGTCGACACCAACTGGCCGCAGTTGCGGGCACCGCCGGATGAGCGTCGCTTCGGTGTCAGGGGTTGTGGAGAGGGACAACCTGGCCGCCGGGAGCTGGCTGATGATCGGCGGCAGTGAACATCTGCTCCAGTCGCTCCCGGAGCTCCGCGTCGGACTCGGGCAGGAGGTGGCCGTAGCGGTCGAGGACCGTCGCCACACTGGCGTGGCCGGCCCGCACGGCGATCTCCTTTACCGAAGCGCCGCCGGCGATCCAGAAGCTGACTGCCGTATGGCGAAGATCGTGCAGCCGCAACGGCTCTAGCCCGGCGCTGCGTATGGCCGGCAGCCAGAAGCGCTGGCGGAATGGTGATGCGCGCAACACGCCGCCGGCAGGTCCCTGGAAGACCAGGTCTGACTCACCGTCGGGCCGATGTGCCATATGTGTGCCCAGCTCGGTGGCGACAGAGCGAGGGAGCCCGACGACCCGCCGTCCGGCGCGAGTCTTGGGCGGCCCGAAGGTCGTCCGCCCCTGAACCTCAACCATGATCTAGGCGATGTCGAGCTGGCCTCGCGGCAGGTTCACCCGGGCCGTACGTAAGCCGGCCAGCTCGGCCCGACGCAGCCCCCCGTATGCAGCCACGAGGACAAGGGCCCGGAACCGGGGATCGATCACGTCGGCGAGGTGAGCGACCTGGGCCGGCGTGAGATAGCGCATCTCCTCCCGCTCGACGCGTGGAAGCGGAACGGCTCGGCAGGGTGTCGAGGGTATGAGACCGCCGTCGACCGCAGCTCGGAGGATCTTGGCGAGGATTTGGTATGCCTTCACGACGGTGGCCGGTGCCAGCTCACGCGAATCGAGTTCTGCGACCCACGCTCGGACGTCCAACTGGGTGATCCGACCGAGCGGTACCCGGCCGAAGGCGGGAAGGATGTAGCTGGCCAGGTACGACTCGTCGCGAACACGAGTGGAAGGTCGAAGGTTGGTCGTGGTCGCCCACCACTGCTCTGTCCAGTCGGCGAGCAGGATCCGTCCCCCGGCGGGGTCCACCCACGACCCCCGTGCCTTGTCGACTTCCACCTCGGCGACGAAGCGTTGGGCCTCTCGCTTGGTCGCGAAAGTGCGGGAGCGATATCGACCGTCGGGAGCCCGATACCTCGCTTCCCAGCCCCTGCCATCCCTCGGTCGCCTCACGGATGCCATCGTCAGGCCCCCTCTCTCCGTGTCGATCTGTTCGTCACTGCGCGGTCCTCAGTGCCAAACCGTCCATCGGCCGTGTTTTTCTCGGTTTCGGCGTCTACCCCGCCGGCGGGCGGCTCGTCGGTTGTGCGGTCCTCTTCCCTCACCTCTTGCCGCTTGGCCCGCCGCTCCAGGTCCTCGAGCTGGTTGGCGATGGACCGCAGTGCCGTCTGCCACTGGCCCAGGCCCTGGAAGGAGTGCGCCACCAGCGCCTCCACCCGGAGGTTCACCGCCGAGACGATCCGCTGTTGGGCCTCGGTGAGCTCGATGGGGCCGAGCTGTTCCAGGAAGGCCTGCAGGCGCAGGGACAGCAACGCCTGCTGGTACGGCTCGCCGAAGACCAGATCGACCAGCAGTCCCAGGGCCTGGCCGAACTCCTCGGCGTCGGGGGTGGCGAGCTTCACCGGCACCCCGGGGTGGTCCGACCACGGCGGGGGAGGCATGAAGAACCAGGCGATGGGCACCTCGAAGGCCCGGGCGAAGGCCATGATCTCGTCGGCGTCGAACTTGCGGATGAAGCGCCCGGCGATGGAGCGCTCGGCCTGGGAGATGCTGGC
>DASZDK010000032.1:0-19203 GCA_035942035.1 Acidimicrobiales bacterium | reverse complement strand
TCGAGGGTGTGGATGTTGCGGAACGGTCTGGTGTTGGTCACCCGGTGGCCGGCGACCACGACGTTGCCGGGCTGGCCGGGCAGGGCGGTTCCCGGCCAGTGGCTCGGCCCGTGGTCGATGACCCGCAGTTCGATCCCCTGGTGGAGGGGGGCGTCCAGTCCGAGGGCGGGGATCTCCAGGCGCCCGATGACGGGGACGCCGGCGTCGACGGGGACGGCCGGGACCGGGGCCGGGGTGGGTTCGGGCGGTGGTGGCTCGGGCGGGGCCGGGAGGGCCACGCTCTCTTCGGGCCGGTCCAGCACCAGGGGGGGCTGGACGGGCTCCACCATCGAGACGCTGAAGCCCTGGAAGCCCAGGTTGGCGACGACCAGAGCGAACACCGAGCGACGCAGCAACCGGCGCGGGGGAGCCGGCCGCGGTCGTGACACCGCTCCATGATACGAGGGCAGTCGCCCTAGCGTTGTCCCCGTGTCCCCCCGCGCCTTGCTCGTCGTGGCCGTCGTCGTCGCCCTGGTGGCTGGGGGCTGCACCACCGGCGAGATCAGCAGTGGGAGCCTGTTGCGGGCCCGCCCCCGGTTCACGACCACCACCTCGGCGCCGCCGCCGGCGCCGGTGCGCGACATCAGCGTCTACGAGGGACTGGGGGCGTGGATCGACGTGTTCGACTACGTCCCCGCCTACCAGGATCCCGGGGAGGTACCGAGCGTGACCCCCGACGACGTGGCCGAGCTGGTCGACCGCGACGTCGAGACCCTGTACCTCCAGGCCACCCGGCTAGACCCCCGCAGCCCCGACGGCATCGCCGACGACGACCTGGTGGGCCAGATCCTGGCTCGGGCCCGCACCGCCGGCATCCGGGTGGTGGGCTGGTACCTGCCCAAGTTCGCCGACCTCGAGGTCGACATGCGGCGGGTGGAGCAAATCCGGGACTTCGAGTACCGGGGTCATCGCTTCGACGGCGTAGCCCTCGACATCGAGTGGCGCGGCGACGTCCCCGACCACGCCGAGCGCAACGACCGCTTGGTGGAGCTTTCGCGCCGGCTGCGGGAGCGGATGGGCACGGAGGCGCTGGGGGCGATCGTGCCGCCCCCGGTCCTGTTGGAGGTCATCAACACCGACAACTGGCCCGACTTCCCCTGGCGGGAGCTGTCGGACCTCTACGACGTGTGGCTGCCCATGAGCTACTGGACCCTGCGGGCCTCGTCGTCGGGCTACCGCGACGGCTATGTCTACACCGAGGAGAACATGCGCCGGATGCGGGCCAACTTGGGCGACCCCGACGCCGTGGTCCACCCCATCGGGGGCATCGCCGACGCCGCTGGTGAGAAGGGGTACCAGGGGTTCGTGCGGGCTGCAGCCGAGGCGGGGGCGGTGGGACTGTCCATCTACGACTTCGACACCACCGGGAGTGAAGGCTGGGAGGTCCTGGCCGAGGCGGGCCTGCGATGATGGCCGACGTGCTCCTGGCCGCCATCGCCTACGACCCCCTGCTGCGCATCTCCCTCGGGCCTTTGGAGGTGTCGCCCCACGGCATCGGGGTGGCGGTGGGCGTGCTCGTCGGTGCCCGGCTGGTCCTGCCCGCCGCGGCCCGGCGGGGCATCGATGCCGACCGCTTCTACGACGTGCTCACCTGGGCGCTCTTCGGGGCCCTGATCGGGGCCCGGGTGGCCTACGTGGTCAACCACCTGGGCGACTACCTCGACGACCCCCTCGGCGTCCTGCGGGTGTGGGAGGGAGGCTTCTCGCTGCTCGGCGGGCTGGCCGGGGCGGTGGTGGCCGGCTACCCGAAGCTGCGGAAGTACCACATCGCCTTCTGGCGCTACGTCGACGCCGCCGTACCCGGGATCGCCCTGGGCATCGCCGTGGGCCGCATCGGCGATCTCGTCATCGCCGACCACCTGGGCAAGCCCACCGACTTCGTGCTCGGCTACGTCTGCCCGGAGGTGGAGACGGGCTCGCCCTGCCTGGCGCCGGTGGGCCAGGCCGTGCACCAGACCGCTCTGTACGACATGGTGGGTGCCGCCCTGGTGTTCGCCCTGTTGGTCGGGCTGGCCCGCCGTCCCCGGCCCGCAGCCTTTCTCACCGCCACCTTTGGGTTGGCCTACGGGCTGGTGCGCGTGGTGGAGGGGTTCTTCCGCCTCGACGTCACCCACGGCACCGGGCTCAACGGCAGCCAGTGGACCGCCCTCGTGGTGACGGTCGCTGCCGCCGCCGGCCTGGTCGCCGTGCGCCGCCGCCCACCCGAACCCGAGCGGGAACCCGAACCCGTCGCCGCACCGGTACCCGAACCCGACCTGGAACCGGAACCCGTCGCCGCACCGGTACCCGAACCCGACCTGGAACCCGCACGGGTCGCCGCACCCGTACCCGAACCCGACCTGGAACCCGCACCGGTCGCCGCACCGGTACCCGAACCCGACCTGGCACCCGCACCGGTCGCCGCACCGGCACCCCAGGCCGAAGCCACCGCCGCACCGGCACCGGCACCCCAGGCCGAAGCCACCGCCGAACCGGCACCGGCACCCGAGCCCCAAGCGACAGCCGCACCGGCACCGGCACCCCAGGCCGAAGCCACCGCCGAACCGGCACCGGCACCCCAGGCCGAAGCCATCGCCGCACCGGCACCGGCACCCGAGCCCCAAGCGACAGCCGCGCCGGCACCGGCAGGCCAGGCCGAGGCGCCAGTGGCCCCGCCGCCGCAGCCCGCGCCGGCCCCGGACGCCGGCGAGGGCAACCACCACGATCCGACGCCGGCGCCAGCCGCCGACCAGGCCCCGGCGGAGCGCCCCGGCGAGCCCGAGGCGTAACCTCCCGGCATGCCCCGGGTGCTCGTCGCCACCGACGGCTCGGAGCTGGCCGTCGCCGCCGGCGCCGAGGCCCTCCGCCTGCTGGGAAGCGGGCACGCCTACACCCTCCTGACCGTCCTTCCTCCACCCGGGGCCCCGTTGCTCGCCGAGGGCGACGCCACCGTGGCCGGGGTGGCCGGCGTCGGTGCCGGCGGTCTCGGGGCCGTGCCGACCTACGACTCACAGATCGCCGAGGAGGAGGGCCGGGCCCTCGAGCGCGAGGGCCGCCTCATCCTGGAGCGGACGGCCGACGGTCTCGGAGGGGAGCTACCGGCCAGCGCCCAGCGTGAGCTGCGCTACGGCGACGCCGGCCCGGCCATCTGCGACGTTGCGGTCGACGTGGGGGCCGACGTGGTGGTCGTCGGCTCGCACGGGAGCGGGTTCGTGCGCCGGGTGCTGGTGGGCTCGGTGAGCCAGCACGTCGTCCACCACTCGCCGTGCCCGGTGCTGGTGGTGCGCCGGCGGAATCAGGACGGGACGGGCAGCGCCAGCGAGTAGCACTCCAGCAGCAGGCCGTCATCGAGGCGCCGGTCGCGCTCGGGTTGCCGCACGAAGCCCAGACGGCCGTAGAGGCGGTGGGCCGTCACCATCGACGGCGTGGTGACCAGGCACAGGCCGGCCTTGCCCGCCGCCGCCGCCCGCTCGACGCACGCCCGCACCAGGGCGGCGCCCACCCCCCGGCCCTGGGCGGCGGGGTCGACCACGAGCATGCGCAGCTCGGCCTCGTGTCGGGTGGCCACCTCGGCCCACGGCCCGGGCCCGGGGACGTAGGTGATGCCGCCCAGTGGTCGCGCCCCGCCGTGCCCGCAGCTCCCGCCGCCGCCGCCACCGGCGACGGCCACCAGGACCTCGCAGGCGCCGGCGCGGGCGGCCACGTCGCGCAACACCTCGGCGTAGTCCCCCAGGTGGTCACCGAGGATGTCGGCGTAGACCCGCGCCGTGAGCTCGCCGAGCTGGGCGTGCTCGTCCGGGCGGACGGGACGGATGATGAGCGACGAAGCCGCCATGGGCGTTCCACGCTACGACCGCCACCCTCGGGCCGGCACGGTGGGAGCGGGCCGGTAGCGTCGCCCGGCGTGGAGGCGACGCCGTTGCCCGTCCGGCCGAGGTGATCGCCACCGGCACCCTCGTGGTGCTCCCCTCGCTCAGCTTCGCCGTGGCCGAGCTGGTCAAGATCAAGGGGATCGTCCACTACGAGGAGCGGCTGCTGTGCCTGCTCCTGCTCCTCGGAGACCCCGAGCAGCGCATGGTCTACCTGACCTCGGTACCCGTCGACCCGGCGGTCGTCGACTACTACCTGAGCTTCCTGCCCGACCCCGCCGGCGCCCGCCGGCGCCTCCACCTGGTGTCGGTGGGCGAGGGCGGGCCCCGCCCGTTGTCGCAGAAGCTCCTCGAGCGTCCCGAGCTGGTCCCCGAGCTCCGGGCGCTCGCCGCCGACCCGAGGGGCGCCTGGCTCCTGGCGTTCAACGTCACTGCCGCCGAGTGGGCGCTGGCCGACGCCCTCGACGTGCCGCTGTACGGCCCACGTGCCGACCTGGTGGCGCTGGGCTCCAAGAGCGGCTCCCGGCGCGTCGCCCGCCGGGCGGGGGTGGCGGTGCTGGCGGGTGAGGAGGCGCTGTTCTCGGTGGAGGAGGCGGCCGAGGCCCTGGCCCGGCTGCGAGACGAGCGCCCCGAGGTCGGCGCCGCCGTGGTCAAGCTCAACAATGGCTTCTCCGGCCAGGGCAACGCCATCGTCGACCTCGCCGGCCTGGCCGACCCCCTGCCGGCGTCGCCCACCATGTTCTGCGCCGGCGAGGAATCGTGGCCGTCGTTCGCCGCCAAGATCGCCGTCGACGGGGCCATCGTCGAGGAGTTGGTCGACGTCGACGGGACGGTGTCACCCAGCGTCCAGCTCCGCATCACCCCCGGTGGGCAGGTGGAGCTGGTCTCCACCCACGACCAGGTGCTCGGTGGTCCCGCCCGTCAGGTGTACCTCGGGTGCCGGTTCCCGGCGGCGAACGGCTACCGGGCGGCCATCCACCAGGCCGCCGGCCGGGTGGGAGCGGTCCTCGCCGGTGAGGGGGTGGTGGGATGGCTCGGGATCGACTTCGTCGTCACCCCGGCGGGGCGGGACGGCAGTGGCGCCGAGGTCACGCTGAGCGAGATCAACTTGCGCATGGGCGGCACCACCCACCCGTACTGGATGGCCCGCCTGGCCACCGGTGGCACCTACGACGCCGCCAGCGGAGCGTTGGTCGCCGGTGGCGTCGCCAAGTGCTACGTCGCCACCGACAACCTGGTGTCGCCCGGCCTGGTGGGACGGCCGCCGGCAGCGGCGATCGAGGCCGTGGAGGGCGCCGGCCTCGGCTACGACGCCGCCCGGGCCACCGGCACCACCCTGCACCTGCTGGGCGCGCTCACCGACTACGGCAAGATGGGCGTCACCTGCATCGGCGACAGCATCGAGGAGGCCGAGGAGCGCTTCACCGAGGTGAGCGCCAAGCTCGGGACGGCTGGGTAGGGGCCCGACATGACCGACGTCGCCCCCCGGACCGTCCTCGTGTTCTCCGATATCGCCTGCCCGTGGGCCAGCGTCGCCGTGGACCGCCTGCACGCCTGCCGGTCCCGCCTGGGCCTCGACGGCGAGGTCGAGCTCGACCACCACGCCTTTCCCCTGGAGCTGGTCAACGAGGGCCCCATCGACAAGCAGGTGTTCGATGCCGAGGTGCCGGTGGCCGGTGCTCTGGTCCCCGACGCCGGTTGGCAGATGTGGCAGCGGCCGGCGGCGGAGTGGCCGGTGACCACCGTGCCGGCGCTCGAGGCGGTCCAGGCGGCCAAGGCCCAGGGCCTCGCCGCGTCGGCGGCGCTCGATCTCGCCCTGCGCCGGGCGCTCTTCGCCGAGAGCCGTTGCATCTCGCTGCGCCCGGTGGTGCTGGAGGTCGCCCGGGCATGTCCCGAAGTCGACGCCACCGCCCTGGCCGAGGCCCTCGACGACGGAAGGGCCCGCCGCCAGGTCATGGACGACCTCGAGCGGGCGCAGACCGACGAGGTGCAGGGCAGCCCGCACCTGTTCCTGCCGGACGGGAGCGACACCCACAACCCCGGCGTCGAGCTCCACTGGCAGGGGGCTCACGGGCGGGGCTTCCCGGTGGTCGACGCCGACGACCCGTCGGTGTACGACGAGCTGCTCCGCCGGGCCGCCTCCTGAGCGCGACGCCCGCCGTGCCCGGGGCGGCCTGCGCCTTCTGCCGCATCGTGGCGGGGGAGCAGCCGGCGCACGTGGTCGACGCCGACGACCGGTGCCTGGCGTTCCTCGACACCCGGCCCCTGTTCCCGGGCCACACCCTCGTTGTGCCCCGGGAGCACCACGAGACGCTGGCCGACCTGCCGGTTCCCCTGGTGGGGGCGGTGTTCGCTGCCGCCCAACGCCTGGCCCGGGCCATGGAGGACGGGCTGGGGGCCGCCGGCAGCTTCGTCGCCTGCAACAACCGGGTGAGCCAGAGCGTGGCCCACCTCCATGTCCACGTGGTGCCCCGCCGGCCCAAGGACGGGCTGCGGGGTTTCTTCTGGCCTCGGCAGCGCTACGACGGCGAGGAGCACATGGCCGAGGTGGCAGCCACGCTCCGGGCGGCGCTGGCCGGCGCCCCGGGCACCGGGCGCGGGCCGGCTGGCTGACCGGCGGGTCAGGGGGCGGCCGGTCTGGCACCACGACCGGCCGTAGGCTGGCGTCAGTGGACGGCTCCGTGGCGACCGCTGGCACGAGGGCCGGCGGTGACGCCGGTGGTCAGTCGCCGGCGACCCCTGCCGGGGACCGGTCACCGACCGGTCCCGGCTTGCGGTCGCTGCATCCCCGTCAGGTGCAGGTGTGGACGGTCGGATGGGGGCTGGTGGCGCTGGTCTTCCTGGCCGGGACGCTGCTCACGGAGGTGCTGATCGCGCTCCCCGGCCCTCCCCGGCTGCCGTGGCCGGTGGGCGCAGCCAGCGGCGTCCTCGCCGCCGTCGCTGCCGCGCTGGTGTGGAAGCTGCCGCGGCTGGCCTTTGGCGCGTGGCGCTACGAGCTGACCGACTCCACCCTGGAGCTGCGCCGCGGCCTGGTGGTTCGCACCCACAGCGCCATCCCCTACTTCCGGGTCCAGCACATCGACATCACCCGCAGCCCGATCGAGCGGGCTCTGGGGCTCTCGCAGCTGGTGGTGCGCACGGCGGCGGCCACCACCGACGCCAGGATCCCGGGCATCGCCGCCGCCGACGCCGAGCGGCTGCGCGACGTGGTCCTGGCCCGGAGTGGCCGTGGCGACGCAGTCTGAGCTGGACGCTCCGGCGCCGCCGGCGCCGGCACGCGCCCCCGACGCGGCCCGTCCCCGCAGGCTGCACCCGGCCAGCCCGGTGCTCGACGTGTCGACGCTGGGCCGCCAGCTCGTGGGCCCCGGCGTGGTGGCCCTGGGCGCCGGCGGGGCGTGGGTGCTGGCGGTGGGCGTGGCCCTGGTCCTGGCGGTGCGCGTCCTGGCCTGGTGGCGGCGCACCTACGTGCTCGACGGCGGCGTGCTGCGGGTCGAGTCGGGGATCCTCGTGCGCAACCAGCAGCTGGTGCCGTGCGAGCGCATCCAGCAGGTGAACCTGGTCCGCAAGCTCCGCCATCGGTCGCTCGGGGTGGCGGTGCTGACCGTGGAGACGGCAGTGGGAGGCGGCGCCGGCCTCCGGCTGGAGGCGCTGGCCGCCAGCGAGGCCGACCGGCTCCGTCGCCGCCTGCTGGCGGCGAAGTCCCGGGCGACCGGCACCGTGCCGGCGCCGGCCACGGCGTTGGCCGCCGCCGTCGAGGCGAGTCAGCCGGAGCCAGCGGTCCCGGCGGAACAGGTCGTGGTGCGACTGACTCACCGCCAGCTGGCGGTGGCCGGGCTGACCGGCGCCCAGCTGCTGGTGGTGTTCGTCTTCGCCGCCACCGTGCTGCAGTTCGTCGACGACCTGGCGTGGAGGCCGCTGCGCCAGCTCGACCCGTCGGCACTGCAGGTGGTGGGCCCCGCGTTCTTCGTCGTGGCCGCCGCCGGGTTCGTCGCGGTGTGGCTGGGCACGGCCGCCGCCGCCGCCATCGTCGCCGACAGCGGCTACACGCTGTCGCTCATGGGCGACGAGCTGCACGTGCGGCGGGGCCTGCTCGACCGCAAGGAGGCAACGCTGCCGCTGGCCAGGGTGCAAGCGGTCCGAGTGGCCGTATCGCTGCCCCGCCGGCTGCTCGGGCTGGTATCGGTTCGCATCGACAGTGCCGGAGGGGGGGCTGAGGCCGAGGACAGCCGGGTGGGGGTGCCCGTGCTCCCCGCAGCACACCTCGACCGTGTGCTGGCCCGGGTGGTGCCCGGCATCCGCCCGCTCCCCCCCCTGCGCCGTCCCCCACGGGCGGCTCTGCGCCGGGCCGTGGTCCGTCGGGTGGGCCCGGCGGCGGCGTTGGCCGTGGTGGTCGCCCTAGCCGTGCCGCCCTGGGGCGCACTGGCGCTGCTGGCGGTGCCGGCGGCCGCCCTCGCCGGCGTGGCTTCCTACCGGGGGTTGGGCCACGCCTTGGACGAGGGAGTCCTGATCGCCCGCTCGGGGGCGTTCATCCGCCACACCGTGGTGGTGCCCCTCGGCCGGGCCCAGAGCGGGAGGGTGCAGTCGACCCCCCTGCAGCGCCGGGCCGGGTTGGCCACCCTGCTGGTCGATCTGGCCGGCCCCGGCCGCCCGGCGCGGGTGGTCGACGAGTCGGCGGCCACCGCCGAGAGGCTGCTGGTCTCGGTGGTCGGGAGTACGGTCCCGTGATGCTCGCACCGATCGCCGCCGCCGGCACCACCACCACCGAGGTGCAACGCATCGTGGGCGACCCGCTGCCGACCTGGGTCGTCGTCGGCGCCGGCCTGGCCATCCTGGCCGTGATCGTGGTGGCTGGCCTGATCGCCCGCCGGCGGTAGCGGTCGCGCCTCGTTGGGCTGCCGCAGGTCGGCGGTGATGGAAGGGGAGCGGGGCTGAGACATGCCCCCCCGACATGTCCCAGCCCGGCGCCACAATTCCCCTCCGAGCGGGTGGCCGCCGGCCGGGGAAGTGCCACATGTTCGCCGCGCTACGCCTGTATGTCAATGCTCTGTAGTCAGTTCGACCTCAGCGCCGGCGCGGCCGGGGGGTCAGACCCGGTCGATGCGCTTGAACGCCTCGCCGGCGGTCACGCCGGCGGGGCCGCCGATCTCGGCCAGGCGTTCGTGCATGCGGGCACGGAAGGCGGCGACCTGGCCCTCGTTGCCGGGCTCGTCGATCTGGTGCGTCGAGCGGTACTGGCTGCGGTGTTCGAGCAGGGCGGCCAGCTTGACGTCCACGTGGTCGCTGACGTCCTCGACGTGGTCGGCCTCGTCGGCTTCCCAGAGCAGGATGGCCCGGGGACGATGGGGGGCCAGGTCCTGCTCGGGGAAGAAGTGCGGGTCTCGCGCCGCCACCACGCCCTCCACGGCGAGGAAGCCAGCGTGCCGGTGGTCGGGATGGAGCCGCCACCGCTTCCACGGGTCGTGGCCGAGCACCACCTCGGGACACAGCCGGCGGATCCAGTACGCCACCTCCCAGCGCTGGCGCAGTCCCGACTCGAGCTCGCCGTCCACCCAGCGCAAGAAGACGCACTCGCCAGTGGCTCCGAGCGCCGCCGCCGCCGCCCGCTGCTCGGCCTGGCGCTCGACCACCAACCCGGCGATCTCCTGGGCGGGGTCCCACGAGCCCTTGGAGCCGTCGGTGCACACCAGGTGGTGCACCACGCAACCCTGCGCCGCCCATTTGGCCAGGGTGCCCCCGCAGCCGAACTCCACATCGTCGGGATGGGCGCCGATGGCGAGCGCGCTGGCCGGGACCTCCAGGTTCAACTGCACGGCGCCGCCCGAGGTGCGGGGAAGTCGAGGTCGGCGGGCCGGTCGACGTCCCAGGTGAGCGCCGGCGCCCGCACCACGTGCAGGGGGAGTCCCAGGCGTTCGGCCTCGAGGCGGTGCCGGCGGAACGAGCCGGGCCCGTAGGCGAAGCGGAAGCCGGCGTCGGTGGCGACCGCCACCACGTTGGTGCCGTCGTCGCGGCGGTCGGGGACCAGGGTGACGCCGGGGCGATCGGCCAGTCGGGACAGGCCGGTGGCCAGCGGCAGGTCGCCGTGGGCGACCACGGCCCGTTCGACGCCGCAGGCGGCCAGGTGCTCGACCCCGCGGGCCACGGCCCCGTCGAGCCCCCTTCCCGGGGCCCACACCACCGACGCCCCGTTCGCCCTCGCCCACGCCGCCACGTCGTCGTCGTCACAGACCACGGTCACCGGCAGCGGGGCGGCGGCGGCCACCACCCGGGCGGCCATGGCCCGCGCCAGTGCCTCCCGGGCCGGCCCGTCCAGCGCCGGCGCCAGGCGGAGCTTGGCCCGGGCGAAGGCCTTCACCGGGACCAGCACGGCGGCGTCCATTGGCCGGGGAGTCTACGGCGCAGGCCCCCCGGCGCCCCGCGGCGGCGCCACGCCGGCGCTGGCCTACGGTGCGTCCAATGGCGCGGATCGCAGTCATCGGGGCCGGCTCATGGGGGACGACCTTCGCCGCCCTCCAGTGCCGCAACGGTCCCACCACGCTGTGGTGCCGCCGGGCCGAGCTGGCGGCGGAGATCGACCGCCACGCCACCAACCGGAGCTACCTGCCGGGGGTGCAGCTGCCCGCCTCGCTGCGGGCCACCGCCTCGCTGGCCGAGGCCGTGGCCGGCGCCGAGGTGGTGGCCGTTGCCGTGCCCACCCACGGCTTCCGGGCGGTGGTCCGCGACCTGGCGCCCCACGTGCCCTCGGATGTCCCGCTGATCAGCCTGGCCAAGGGGCTCGAGGAGCGCACGCGCAAGCGGATGACCGAGGTGATCGCCGAGGTGGCGCCCGGCCATCCGGTGGGCGTGCTCACCGGCCCCAACCTGGCGGGGGAGATCCAGGCCGGCCAGCCGGCCGCTTCGGTGCTGGCCATGGCCGACGAGGCGGCCGCCTCCGCCCTCCAGCCGGCGCTGGCCACCGACACCTTCCGCATCTACACCGGCGACGACGTGGTCGGCTGCGAGGTGGCCGGCGCCTCCAAGAACGTCGTCGCCATCGCCGCCGGCATGGCCGACGGCATGGGCCTCGGTGACAACGCCCGGGCCGCCATCGTCACCCGGGGCCTGGCCGAGCTCAGCCGGCTGGGCGCCGCCCTGGGCGGCGATCCCCGGACGTTCTCGGGGCTGGCCGGCCTGGGCGACCTGGTGGCCACCTGTGGCAGCGGCCGGAGCCGCAACCACCAGGTGGGCGTGGCCCTGGGCCGGGGCCGGGCGCTCGACGCCGTGGTCGCCGAGATGTCGATGGTGGCCGAGGGCATCAAGAGTGCCCCGGTGGTGTGCGAGCTGGGGGCCGAGCTCGGCGTTGAGGTGCCCATCGCCGAACAGACGATGGCGGTGTGCCAGGGGCGCCGGCGGGTGTCCGACGCCCTTGCCGCCCTCATGCACCGGCCGCCCCGCAGGGAGCTTCACGGGCTGGATGGCGCCACAATGGGCCCGTGAGAGTCGCTCTCGGCACCGATGAGCACACCCCGCTGGTCGACGAGCTGCAGCGGGGCCTGGCCGAGCTGGGACACGACGTGGTGGTCGTGGCCGACGGTGACCCATGGCCCGACGTCGGCCGGCGGGTCGGCGAGGCGGTGGCCGGCGGAGAGGTCGAGCGGGGAGTGGTGTGCTGCTGGACCGGCACGGGAGTCTCCATCGCCGCCAACAAGGTTCCGGGGGTCCGGGCCGCCCTGTGCACGGACGCCGAGACCGCCCGGGGCGCCCGGCGCTGGAACGACGCCAACGTGCTTGCCCTCGGCCTTCGCCTCACCTCGCCGGAGGTCGCCCGAGAGATGGTGGGTGCCTTCCTGGCCACCGCCTCCGATCCGGCCGAGAAGGAGACGCTCGGGCGGCTGGCGGACTGAAGGCGTCCGCTCGTCCCATCCGTTGGCGGTGAGCGCCACGTAGAGCTGTCGACAGCTAGCATCGAACAAGGGCACACATTGTGCTGCCCTTGCTCCGCCCGGGGGGGATTCGGTGGTGAGGCAAGCAGCGGTAAGCGCCGACGACGAGGACATCGTCCAGCTCTACCTGAACGACATCGGCAAGCATCCGCTGCTGACCAAGGACGACGAGGTCCGCCTCGGTGAGGCGGTCCAGTCCGGAGCGGCGGCGGCCAAGGAGCTGGCCGGCCCGGTGCCGTGCCACCCCGAGCGCCGAGCGGCGCTGGAAGCCCTGGTGCAGGCCGGCGCCGAGGCCGCCGACTCGTTCGTGAAGGCGAACCTCCGCCTCGTGGTCTCGGTGGCCAAGCGCTACGCCAGCTGCGGGCTGCCGCTGCTCGACCTGGTGCAGGAGGGCAACTTCGGGCTCATCCACGCCGTGGAGAAGTTCGACCCGAAGAAGGGCTTCAAGTTCTCGACCTATGCCACCTGGTGGATCCGCCAGGCCATCGGTCGGGGGATCGCCAACAACGGGCGCACCATCCGCCTGCCCGTGCACGCCGGCGAGCAGCTGCTCAGCCTGCGCATGGAGCGGGCCACGTTCGAGGCCCGCCACGGCCGGGCGCCCCGCAGTGAGGAGCTGGCCGAGGCCACCGGTCTGTCGGTGCGCAAGGTCGACGAGTTGCTGCCCTTCGTCCACGACCCGGTGTCGCTCTCGGAGCCCCTGGGCGACGGCGAGCGCGAGCTCGGCGACCTGGTCGAGGACACGGGCGCCGACACGCCCGACGGTCAGGTGTTCGCCGCCATGCTGCCGGCCCAGGTGGCCGAGCTGCTGTCGACCCTCGACGCGCGCGAGCAAGAGGTGCTCTACCTCCGCTACGGGCTCGACCGGGGGCGTCCCCGGACCCTCGAGGAGGTCTCGCAGCACTTCGACCTGACCCGGGAGGGCATCCGCCAGGTCGAGGCCAGGGCCATCCTGAAGCTGCGCCGGCGGTTCACCCGCAGCGAGCGCGACCTGCTGACGGCGTAGCCAGTGCCGCTTGCGCCGGCGATCATCGCCGGCGCCCCTTGCACGGAGCCGCACAAACGTCGTGTGCTGCTCCGCCTGGCGGACTCCGCGGCGTCATTCCGGTAGCTTCCTGGCGTGGCCGCCACCGCTCCCGTGCTGCGCCAGGCGCTCAAGCCCCGGCCACCTTCCCTCGCCTTCGAGCGCTCGCTGTGGGACGCCGGGTGCGACGTGGTCGTTGGGGTCGACGAGGTGGGGCGCGGGTCGTGGGCCGGGCCGCTGTCCGTGGGTGCCGCCGTGGTGCCGCGCGACCGGCGGGTCTACAAGGTCCGTGACTCGAAGCTGCTGACCGAGTGGGAGCGCGAGGCGCTGTTCGACCGCATCGCCTCCTGGTGCCGGGCGTGGGCGGTGGGCCACGCCAGCCCCGAGGAATGTGACGCACTGGGCATGGCCGACGCCCAGCGCCTGGCCGCCCGGCGGGCGCTGGGGGGGCTGGGCCTCCAGCCCGACCACGTCCTGGTCGACGGCCGGTGGGACTTCGTGGGCGGCGGACGGGTCGAGCGGTTGGTGCGGGGAGACGCCCGGTGCCTGTCGATCGCCGCCGCCTCGATCCTCGCCAAGGTGACCCGCGACCGGATCATGCGGGCCGAGGCCCCGCACTTCCCCGGGTACGACTTCGACCTCAACAAGGGGTATCCCTGCCCCCGTCACAAGCTGGCCCTGGCCGCCATGGGCCCGACCTCGATCCATCGCCGGGCGTGGGTGTTCATGGACCACCTGCCCTGGACGGCGTTCCACCGGCCGGCGCCGGACGTTCACGACGGCGCCGCCGCCGGGTAGAGGCGCCCCATGAGCGACGAGCAGTCCGACGAGCAGGCCGACGAGCAGTCCGAGCAGTCCGACGAGCCGTCCGAGGACGAGCGGCCCAAAGACGAGCACTCCGGAGACGAGCCGCCCGAGGACGAGCAGTCGGACGAGGAGCCCGACGACCAGCCCGAAGACGACCAGCCCGAAGACGAGCAGTCGGACGTGCCCCCGTCTGACGCCGAGCGGTTCGAGCAGCTCGACCAACACATCGACAGCGCCCGCAAGACGGCCGAGGACGCCGACGTGCTGATCGACCCGGACGAGCCCCGTTACGTGGACAGCGGCGAAAACGAAGAGGCCGACGACCAGACCATCACCCCGCCGGCCTGACCCGGGCGAGCCCCCGGCGACCGGTACACCCGGTACCGTCTCCGGCATGATCGCCGTCTACGCCTTCGCCGCGTGGACCGTCTTCGTGTGGGGGACGCGCATCTCCAACGTCGTGGACGACGCCGACAGCTCGACGCTCGACCTCATCCTGGCCGTCGCCCTCACCGCCCTGGGTGTGGTCGTCGTCGCCACCGCCTGGCGCCGCCGTCCCGCCTGGCCGGTGCCCACCCTCGTGGTGGCCACCGTGGCGGCGTGGGCCCTGCGGACGCCGCCGCTGCTGCTCGACGCCGACCACGGCGCCGCCTTCAAGGCCGTCCACGCCGGGCTGGCGCTGGTGTCGGTGGTGCTGGCGGTGCTCGCCTGGCGCTCGTGGCGCTCGCTCTCGTCCCCGGTGACGGTGTCGGCCAGCTCAGGAGCGGGCCGCGCGACCTGAGAGGTCGACGTCGAGGGCCAGGGTGAGGCACCGGCAGCCGCCCCCGGCCTTGAGGAACTCGCCCACGTCGGCCACCGCAACCTCGAAGCCCCACTTCTCGAGGATCCGCCCGATCCGGGGCGGGCAGGCCGGCATCACCACGTTGCGGCCCACCACGACGCTGTTGGCCACGAACTGCGACGCCTCGTCGAGCTCCAGCACCACCGGCTCGGGCACCAGGTCGTCGACCACCGCGGCGCCGTAGCGGTCCCACACCGCCGGCACGGTGATGGCGTGGCGGTCGTCGAGCGGACAGAACGTCAGGTCGAGGTGGTAGAAGCGGTGGTCGGTGAGCTCGACGGAGCGCACCGGTACGCCGGTGATGGCCGACAGCGGGGCGTGGGAACGGGCGTCGCTGCGCCACCGATAGCCCGAGACGAGCACGTCGGCGAAGGGCAGGGAGTCGCCGGCGCCCTCGTGCGCCACCCCCTCGGGCAGCTCGTCGACCCGCCAGCTGCGCTCGGCGAACCAAGCCACGGCATGCGGTGTCTCCCCCCGGCGCTCGGGGCCGCGGAAGCGGGCGGGCACGAACTGGCGCCCGTTGACCACGCCGGCGTTGGCGGTGAAGACCAGGTCGGGCAGGTGGGGCCGGGGCTCGAGCACCTCCACCTCGGCGCCGGCCTGGCGCAGCAGGCCCACCAGCGCCTCCCACTGCTCCCGGGCCCGATCGGGGTCGACCGGGACCTCCCGGTGCATCCAGGGGTTGATCTCGTAGAGGACCTCGAAGTGGGTCGGGGGGCACATGAGGTAGCGCCGGCCCCAGGCGTTCTGGGCGCTCATCCGGCGGGCCGGACGCAGCTCACGAGGGGTCGAGGCGGGCAGCCAGGTCGCGGACGAACAACCCGACGTCGGTGACGATGCCCAGCGCCTGGCGGCTGCCCCGGTCGGCCAGCTTGGTGACCACCGCCTGGTTGATGTCGACGCAGTAGGTCTCCACGCCGGCGGCGAGGATGTTGCCGGTCGCCACCGCGTGCAGCGTCGACGCCAGCATCAGGGCGACGCCGACGCCGGCGACGTGCTGGCGCATCTGGTCCACGGCGGCGACGACGTCGGTGCGCACGTCGGGCAACGGGCCGTCGTCGCGCACCGAGCCCCCCAGCACGAAGGGCACGCCCCGCTGCACGCACTCGTACATCACCCCGCCGGTGACGTAGCCACCGCTCACGGCGGCCTCGATGGAGCCCCACCGCCGGATCTCGTTGATGACCCGCAGGTGGTTGCTGTGCCCGCCCTCCGTGGGGGTGCCGGCGTCGACCGAGACGCCGAGGGACGTCCCGAGCACGTTGCACTCGAGGTCATGGGCGGCGAAGCCGTTTCCGGCGAAGACCACGTCGACCCAGCCGGACCGCACCAGGCGAGCCAGGTCGGGGCCGGCGCCGGTGTGGATCACCGCCGGCCCGCACACCACCAGCAGCCGCCGGCCCCGCTCCCGGTTGGCCCGCAGCCGCCGGGCCACCTCGGCCACCAGCAGCGACTTGGGCTTCTCCGAGGACACCTCCGAGGCCATGAACTCGAACGGCGTGGCTCCCCGCGGGCGCTCGGGGGTGTCGACCCGGACGCCCTCCCGCCCGGTCACCACCCGTTCGCCGGCGATCACCCGGTGCATGGGAACGGTGCGCACCACCGGCGTCGGGTTGGTGGTGACCACGAGGGCGCAGTCCATCTCCGGGTTCTCCACCGGGTACCAGTGCCCGCCGAGGCGCAGCCAGGTGGGCAGGTTGGTGGTGGCGTAGAAGCCGGCAGGCAGGACGCCGTCGTCGGTGCAGACCTCGAGCACGGCGTCGAGCTCACCGACCAGGTTGGCCCCGTGCACCTGGAGCTCCTCGAGCAGGGCCACCAGGTCGCCCTCGTCGTCGGCTCGCACCTCGAGGCGGACCTTGCTGGGGTCGGTGTTGGTGCGACCGATGCGCACGTCGACCATGTGGTAGTCGGCGCCGGCGGCGACGATGAGGTCGAGGACCTTGGCCAGGATGAGCGAGTCGATGATGTGGCCCTCGACCTCGACCAGCTCGGCCGGCATACCGGCGAGCGTACCGAGCGGCCATCGGATTCTCCGGACCCGGTAGGCTCCGGCTCCGCCATGGGACAGCCCATCACCGTCGTCGAGAAGCCCACCACCACCCCCGGTGTGGTCCGCTTCGAGACCAACCGCAGCCTCACCGGGATGGGCCACGAGCGCTACCGGAGCCGGGACGACGCCACCGGCGTGCGCCCGCCCGACGAGCTGGCCCGCCGGCTGTTCGACCGCGGCGGCATCGACGCCGTGCACGTGTACTCCAACGTCATCACCGTCGACCTGGCCGAGGGCGCCGACAGCGCCGGCCTGCGGGACATCATCCACGACCTGTTCATCCACTACCGGCCGGGGGTCCTGCCCCCGTCGGACGAGGAGCTGACCGGGACGGCGCCGGCGGAGTAGCGCGAGCAGTCCTCAACCCGACCAATCGGGGCAGCAGAAGCGGTGCAAAACGCACCAGCGGTGATGCCAGAAGCCGGAGCGTCCAGCCGGCCGAACGTGTGTTCGCTAGAGTGAGCGGGTGGCGCTGGCTCGACCGGTCGACCTCGACGCCCTGCGGGAAGCGGCGGAGCAGGCGCGGCCGGTCGCCCTGGCCGGCGAGCAGCTCCTGCCCGTGCTCGACCCGCTCCGGCCGCTCCTGCCCGAGGGCGGCCTGCGGCGGGGGACCACGGTCACCGTCGAGGGTGCGCCGGGGGCCACCTCGTTGGCCCTCGCCCTGGGAGCGGCGGCGTCGGCGGCCGGGTCGTGGGCGGCGGCGGTGGGCCTGCCGGCGCTGGGGTGGCTGGCCGCCGCCGAGCTGGGTGTGGCCCTGGAGCGAGTGGTGGTGGTCTCGCCCCCGCCGGCGGCGTGGGCCACCGTGGTGGCCGCCCTGCTCGACGCCGTCGACCTGGTGTGGGCCGGTCTCCCGCCGCGGCTGTCCGCCGGCGACGCCCGCCGCCTGGTCGCTCGGGCCCGGGAGCGGGGCTCGGTGCTGGTCCCCCTGGCCCGCCCGGCGACGGATGGGAGCTCCGCTGGCTGGCCCTCGCCCGCTCCGGTGCGCCTGGCCGTGGCCTCGCCGGCGTGGACCGGTCCGGCCGGTGCCGGCGCCGGCCGCCTGCTCGCCCGTCGGGTCGAGGTGGTGGCCACCGGCCGGGGCGCCGCCGCCCGGGAGCGGCGGGTGGCGCTGTGGCTGCCCGGCCCCGACGGCGGCGTGGCCCCCGCTTCTCATCCCGGGGACACCCCTCCCGGCGACCCCCCACTCGTTCTTTGTCGGCTGGACCACTGCAGCGGTGGGAGATCCGACAAAGAAGGAGACGGGGTGGGGGGGTGCCGGCGATGACCCCGGTGCGCACCCTCGTCGTGTGGTGCCCCGACTGGCCGGTGGTGGCCGCCGGCATCGGCCCCGGCGAGCCGGGAGTGGTGGTGGCGGCCAACCGGGTGGTGGCGTGCTCACCCGCCGCCCGGGCCGAGGGCGTGTGCCGGGGCCTGCGCCGGCGGGAGGCTGAGAGCCGTTGTCCCCACCTGCGCCTGATCGCCGCCGATCCCGACCGTGACGCCCGCGCGTTCGAGGCGGTGGCCGCCGCGGTGGAGGCACTTACGCCGGCGCTCGAGGTGGTGCATCCCGGCACGCTGGCGCTGCCCACCCGGGGCCCGTCCCGCTACGCGGGCGGCGACGCCGCCCTGGCCGACCGGGCCGCTGCCCTGGCCGCCGCCGCCCTGCCCGACGAGGCCCTGCCCGCCGCCGGCGGCACTGCCTCCGAGCGCGAGATCCGGCCGCGGGTGGGAGTGGCCGACGGTCTCTTCGCCGCCGTCCTGGCCGCCCGCCGGGGCGTGATCGTCGAGCCCGGGGCCAGCGCCGCCTTCCTTGCCCCCCTACCCGTGATCACCCTCTCCTCGGCCGTTCCGCCGGGCCGGGGATCCTCCGCCGGGCCGGACGCCCTGGTCGGGCTGTTCCGGCGTCTGGGCCTGCGCACCCTGGGCCACGTCGCCGCGGTGGAGCCCGCCGACCTGACCGGCCGCTTCGGCGCCGCCGGCGCCCGCGCCTCCCGCCTGTGCCGGGGTCTTGATGAGCGCCCGCCCCGTCCCCGTGTCCCCCCACCGGAGCTGACGGTGGCGGCCGAGCTCGATCCTCCGGCCGAGCGGGTCGACCGTGCCGCCTTCGTGGCCCGCAGCCTCGCCGTCGAGCTCGGGCAGCGCCTGGCTCGCCGGGGTCTGGCCTGCGCCCGGGTCTGCATCGAGGCCGAGACCGAGCACGGCGAGGCCCTGGCCCGCCGGTGGCGGACCGAGGGGCTGGCCCTGGAGGCGGCCCTCGCCGAGCGGGCCCGCTGGCAGATCGAGGGATGGCTCGACGGCGCCGTCGCCAGCCGGCCCACCGGCGGGATCACCCTCCTGCGCCTGGTGCCTGAAGACGTCGTGGCCGACTGGGGCCGCCAGCTCGGCTTCTGGGGCGGGGCCACCGCGGCCGACGAGCGGGCGGCCCGGGGGACGGCCCGGGTCTCGGGGCTGCTCGGGCCGGACGCGGTGGCGGCCCCCCGGCGGCGAGGAGGGCGCGGACCGGGGGAGCAGATCGCTTTGGTCCCCGCCGCCGGCGGTGCCGACGGCGCCGCCGCCGACCAACCCCGGGGAGCGCCGTGGCCGGGCCGCCTGCCCGCCCCCTCGCCGGCGCTGGTCCACGCCGAGGCCCCGGTCGCCGAGCTCATCGACGACGCCGGCCGGCCGCTGGGGGTCACCGGTCGGGGGCTTCCCACCGG
>DASZDK010000031.1:0-7173 GCA_035942035.1 Acidimicrobiales bacterium | reverse complement strand
CGGCGCGAGGCAACGCCGTCGTCGGAGGCTGAGCGGCCTTGAGCGGAGTCGTGCAGGCCAGCCCGAGGAGACGAGTGGAGGGCATGGACGGTGCCGTCAGCCGGGTCAGACCTCGGTGTCGCCGTCGTCCGACTCGTCCTCGTCCTCCACCTCGGCGAGCTGCCACTTGAGCTGGAACTCGACCTCTTCTTCGTCCTCCTCACGCTCGTGTTCGACGCTGATGGCGGCGCCCTTGGGCACGCGGATGCGCTCGCCGGCGACCTGAATGCGGAACGGCCTGTCTGCCTCGAGGGCATCCGCCAACCGGCGGAGTTTCGCGGCGAACTGGGAGACCGTGTAGTTGCGTTCGACGTCACGAGTAGCCATGGCCCAATCTTTGCAGCCCAGCCTGAGATGTGTCGCCGAGCAACGACGCCCGCCTCCGCGGCGCCCATACCTGATGGCAGCCCGGCATCGGACGGGCCGGCGTCGGCCACTGCTCAACGTGCCCGACAAGGCCAGTACATGGCACCACACAAGGTGTCGACAGTGATACCCGGCGCCGATGTCGCCCGGACCCGCCGGTTATCGGGCGGCACGCAGGGCCCACGAAGCGGTCGAAAGGCCAGATCGTGGTAGCCACTCCTCAGCCGGTGCGGAACTGCACGGCCACGTTGGTGGGCTTTACGAGCGCCAGGTAGATCGGGCACCGTTGCTGCCACACTTCGGCGATCTTTTCGACACCCGTGTCGCCCTCAGGCGACTGCACGGTGACGTCGAGGCTGACGTTGCGCAGGTCCGGCTCTGCTCCCTCGATGCCGAGGAGGCCGCGCGCATCGGCCTCACATCGCACGGTGGCTTCAACGGCGTCGACGCGAACGCCGAGCTGCGGAGCGAGCGAGTCCCGCACGAAGACGATGGCACAGCCGGCGAGCGCGCCGAGTAGCAACGCGGTGGGGCTGGGCGCCTCGTTTTTGCCACCCAACGCCGGCGGCAGATCGGCCCGCCAGGTGAACGGCCCCGCCTGGATGACGGCTTGGCTCTCGTCTGCGCGGGCGGTCACGACCGGAGCGCCCAGCGCCTTTTCCGGGTCCTTGGTCCAGGCTTCGACGGTCGCCTCGATGGTCTCGGTTCTCATGCATCCTCCTTCAGGGTCCGGCTACGGAACTCACCGTTGAACCGTAGGAGCGGCGCAGCAGGCAGATCATCGGGTGTTCTCCCTACGCGGGCGTGCCGGCGCGCCTGTCGCCGAAGCATCATTGGGGGGTGCGGTTCGAAGCGAAGGCGCTCGACACGCCGACCGACGCCCGCCGCGTCGGAAAGGAACAACTGACGGTCGCATCGGTCGGCGACACGACCATCACTCGGGAGGTGATGGAGCCGGGGTGGAAGTGGTCGGTCGACGTGAAGCCCATCGTCGGCACCGATCTCTGTCGGGCGTCGCACCAGCTATTCATCGTGTCCGGCCGGCTGCACGTCGTGATGGAGGACGGGGCCGCCGTGGAGGTGCGCACGGGAGATGCGGCAGTCATCCCGCCCGGGCATGACGCATGGGTGGTTGGTGACCATCCGTGTGAGATCGTCGACTTCTCCCCCACGTACAGCCAGCTCATCGACGCCGGCGAGGCGTACCACGCGATCACGGGTCCTCGAGCGTCAGGGAAGCGCTGCTCACGATCTGGCGCGGCGCAAACGCTTCGTGCTGAGGCTCGCGCTGGCCGCCTCGATCCGGGCGCGGTAGAACTCGTGCTCGGCGCCGTCGGCCACCGACCGGGCCGGCGTTCGGGGCCAGCCGGCCTCACACCGCGGGAGCTCGAGGTCCTGGTGCTGATCGCCACCGGCGCATCAGCGAAGCAGGTCGCCTACGTCCTGGGCATCGCACCGAAGACCGCGTCGACCCACATCGAGCGGATCTACGTGAAGTGCGCCGTCTCCAGCCGTTCGGACGCGACGCGCTTCGCCATCGCACATGGCCTGGTGAACCCGGTCACACCTACCGGCCGGTAGGGATACTGCGGCCAGCATCGCGACGAGGCGAGCCCCCCGGAACGGTCGCCCCAGCCCTGCGCCCGCGATGCGTAGATACGGGCGTTCACGTCCACGAAGGCCGCCGTTCGGAGCGGGTGATCCGTGCACCAGGCGGCGTCACTCTACGTGCAGGATCAGGCGTCCACGTCCTCCTCCCACAGCCGGGCCCGGAGCCCCGACGCCCGGGCGATGGGGCGCTCGATGGCGACTCGGACCGTCTCGGGCGTACCGGCCAGGATCAGGCGCCGGCGGGCGCGGGTGACGGCGGTGTAGAGCAGCTCCCGGGTGAGGATGGGTGACGCCGGGTCGGGCAGCAGGACGGCCACCGTGTCGAACTGCGAGCCCTGACTCTTGTGCACGGTCATGGCGTAGACGGTGTCGACCGCAGCCAGCCGGGTTGGGCCGAGCTCGAGCAGCTGGCCCCGGCGTTCGAACACCGCCGCCACACGGTCGTCGCCGGCGGCCACCACCACCCCGGTGTCGCCGTTGTAGAGGCGCAGGCCGTAGTCGTTCTCGGTCACCAGCAGGGGCCGGCCCACATACCAGGTACCGCCGGCAGCGAAGCCGTCGATCTCGGCCGCCAGCCAGGATT
This sequence comes from Acidimicrobiales bacterium, assembly GCA_035942035.1. GTDB lineage: Bacteria > Actinomycetota > Acidimicrobiia > Acidimicrobiales > CADCSY01 > JAHWJR01. The sequence continues at coordinate 4,574 of DASZDK010000031.1, read as the reverse complement.
CAACCCGAGCCATCCACGTCGAGACCCCGTGGGGGCCCCGCCGGTGAGCGCACAGCAGCCGGAAGCCGGCCAGGGCCTCGATGGCCGCTCTCGCCTCACCCGCCCTGGCCGCCTCGGTGACCCGCCGGCCGGCATCGACGGCGGCTTCTCGCACCGGGCGCAGCGCGCCGGCGGTCGGCGTCTCCGCCACGTCAGCGGGGATCCACTGCACGTCGCCGGTGTCGTCTCCCAGCACCTCCAGGGCGGCGCCGGCATCTCCACGGCGCACCGCCTCGGCCAGCTGGGCGATGCCGCCTCCGAAGCGGTGAACGTGGCGCAGCACGACGATGCCGTCGCCGATGCTGGCGCCGGCCGGCGGATCGTGCGCCGCCACCTGGTGGCGGCTCGCCTCGGCCAGCGCCTGGCGCGCCGGCGGCCGCATCACCAGCCCGTCGGCGGCGGGGCCCACGACGTCGCCCAGCACCGCTCCCGCCTCGACCGAGGCGAGCTGCTCCGGGTCGCCCACCAGCACCAGGCGAGCGTCGCTGCGCACGGCCTCCACCAGCTTGGCCATGAGCGACAGCGAGACCATCGACATCTCGTCGACCACCACCACCTCGTGCGGCAGGCGGTTGCCCCGGTGGTGGCGGAACCGGCTGCGGTTGCCGGGACGCCAACCGAGCAGGCGGTGCAGCGTCGAGGCCCGGGTGGCCGCCAGCCGGTCACGGACGCCGCTGTTCACGTCGAGCCGGGACGCCTCCTCGTGGACCGCCTCCTCCAGTCGGCCCGCCGCCTTGCCGGTGGGGGCGGCCAGAGCCAGCAGCGGAGCGGGTGAGCCGGCGGCCTCGGCCTGCTCGAGCAGCAGGGCCAGCACCCGGGCCACCGTCGTGGTCTTGCCCGTGCCCGGCCCCCCGGCCACCACCGAGAACCGCCGCAGCACCGCCGAGGCGCCGGCCAGGCGCTGGTGGTCAGGATCGGGGCCGGCGAAGAGGCGGTCGAGCCCCCCGGCCAGGACGCCGGCGTCGACGCCCGGCGCCGCCTGCTGGGCTCGGGCCCGCAGATCGGCGGCCACCTGGCGCTCCTCCCGCCAGTAGCGGTCGAGGTACAGCCGGGCGCCGGCGAGTCGCAGCGGGCGGTCGTCGGGCGTCCCCTCGTCCTCGTCCTCCCCCTCGCCGTTGGCCGCCAGGGGGCTGACCGCCACCCGCCGGAGCCAGTCCTCGGGCTCGGGCCAGGGCAACGCCTGCAGGTCGACGGGGGCCTCGACGTCGATGGTCGCGGTGACCCGGATGGTGCCCAGGTCGGTGCACACGTGGCCCAGGCGGGGGGCGCGCACGGCCAGGGCGGTGGCCAGCAGCACCGCCTCGTCGTCCTCGCCGCCCAGGCGACCCAGCCGCAGGGCCACGTGAACGTCGCCGGCGTTGAGCACGCCGGCGGCGTTGAACTGGCCCAGCACCCCGGGCGCCTGGCGAGCCAGACGGACGTCGAACGGATCGGCGTCGGCGGCGTCGGGCACCTCGGGAACCTGGGGGGCAGCCTCGGTGGCGGTCACGGCGCCGGCCTTCCCCGGTCGAGCAGGCCGGAGAGGGCCTCGACCAGGTCCGCCGGCGGCTTCCAGGCGAACACCCCGCAGGGCTGGCCGTCGATCCGGGGCGTGGTGGCGCCGACCATGCCCCGCACGAAGAGATAGAGGGCCCCGGCCAGGTTGCGCTGGGGGTCGTAGCCGGGCAGCCGCCAGCGCAGGTAGCGGTGCAGGGCCACGGTGTAGAGCAGGGCCTGCAGCGGATAGTGCGCCCGCTCCATGGCTTCGACGAGGGCCTCGGGACGGTAGTGCCAGGCGCTCAGCGGCTCGCCGGCGGCGCCCAGCCGGTTGGTCTTGTAGTCGATCACGGCGAAGCGTGGCGCCCCCCCGGCGCCGGGTACTCGCACCACCAGGTCGAGGCTGCCGGAGAGGTAACCCCGCAGCCGCTGCTGCAGGGAGGGGTCTCTTAGGCGCTGGGCGTAGCCGGCGAGCGGGTCACCGTCGGCGACGTGCTCGCTCAGCACCGCGGCGACGTCGTCGGTCGACACCTCGGCGGTGGGGTCGTCGCCGCCGGCGAGGGGCAGCTCGAAGCCCAGCTCGTCGACCCGGTCGGCCACGCCCACGTCGCGCAGGCGAGCTTCGCCCATCAACGGCCCGAGCGGCGTCTCCACCGCGGCCCGCAGCCCCGCCGCCACCGCCGCCGGGTCTCCCACGTCGACGTGGCGGCGGGCCCGTTCGCGGTCGAGGGCGACCGCCAGCTCGCCGTCGAGGTCGGCGGCGGCGAAGTCGATCCGCTCGAGCACGCCGTGCACCAGCGTGCCCACCTCGGCGCCACCAGGCATGGCGCCCAGCAGTGAGGGGACCGCTCGGAGCCGGGCCTCGTCCCCGGTGGCCGCCGGCGGCGCCGGCGCCGGCGCCTGTCCGGCGCCACCAGCGGCGTCGGCAGGCGCCCTCGGCGGCGCCAGCACCGCCTCGTCGGACACCACCGTGTCCTCGGCCTCGCTGGCCACCCGCTCGTCGTGGGTGCCGGCGGTGATCCCGCTGTAGGACGTGCGCCGCCACTGGGTGTCGAGCGGGCGCCCGAAGCGGCGGACCTCCAGCGACGCCGGCGGCCGGGACTCGCCGGTCCATGCCGCACCGTCGCCACCGTCGCTGCGCTCCACGCTGATGCAGCCCGGGGCCCGTTCGGCCAGCTGGCGGAACGTGGCCTCGGCCTCGCCGTCCCCGGGCGGCTCCTCGCCGTCGACGGCCACGTTGCCGTGCTGGTCCCGGTAGAACAGCAGCCGGCACAGCGCCGAGTCCCGGCTGTCCCACGACGCCGCCCACCACACCACCGCCTGGTGGCGGGCCCGGGTGAGGGCCACGTAGGCCAGGCGCAGCTCCTCGCCCCGCCGCTCCTCGACGTGCTTGCGCCACGACCGGCCCTGCCCGCTGCTGCCCACGTCGATGGCCCGCCGGTCGCCGGCCCGTTCGTCGTGGTAGACGGGCGGTTCGTCGGTCGGGATCCAGCCCGGGTGCCACAGGAAGGGGCAGTAGACCACCGGGAACTCGAGCCCCTTGCTGCGGTGGACGGTCATGACCTGCACCGCCTCGGCGTCGGACTCCAGCCGGCGGGCCCGGTCCTCGGCGTCACGGTCGTCGCCGGCCTCGGCGATGCGCTGGCGCAGCCACCCGGTGAGGGCCGTCACGCCCAGCTGCTCGGACCTGGCCTCGGCGTGCAGGAGCTGGCCGACGTGGCGCAGGTCGGTGAGCCGGCGCTCGCCGTCGACCTGGGCCAGCATCCGCCCCGGCAGGCCCTCGGCCAAGGTGATGGTCTCCAGCAGCGAGGCCACCCCCCGCCGGCGCAGCACGGCTGCCCACCGGTGCAGCCGGGCGTGGAGGTCCTCCCAGGCGGCGTCGCCGGCGGTGGCGACCTGCTCCGCCGACCAGCCCAGGAACACGGTGAGCGCGGCGGCATGCGCCGGCGTGGCCGCCGTCGGGCGCTCGAGGGCCTGGAGCAGGCGCAGCCACTCGCCGGCGATGGGGGTGGCGAAGACGCTGCCGGCGCCGTTGACCACCGCCGGTACGTCGACGGCGTCGAGGGCATCGCGCACCAGGGTGGCGTCGCGGTGGCGGGGCACCAGCACGGCGATGTGGCCGGGGCGCAGGGCGACGCGTCGGGTCTCGGTCCCCTGCTCCGAGCGCTCGACGATCTCGGCGCCGGACGACACCAGCCGCACGACGTCGCCGGCCAGGTCGGCGGCGATGTGCTCGCGGGCAGGCTGGGCGCTGAGGTACCCCTTGGGGGTGCGCGGGACGTGGCCGTCGTTGCGGTGCACGATGCGCACCCGTAGGGCCGCCGGCTCGGGGGCGCCGGCGAGGCGGGGGGCCTGGTGGGCCGGGGCGGCTCGCACCGTACGGTAGGCGATGCCCTCGTGCCCCAGGCGGGAGCCGCCGAACAGGGCGTCGTAGGCGTCCACCAGGCCCTGGTCGCTGCGCCAGTTGACGCTCAGCGTGGCCCGGGACCGGGCCTGGCGAGCCGCCTCCAGGTAGGCGTAGATGTCGGCGCCGCGGAAAGAGTAGATGGCCTGCTTGGGGTCGCCGATGAGCACGAGGGTGGCGTCGCCGGTGCCGAAGACCAGGCGCATGATCTCCCACTGCACCGGGTCGGTGTCCTGGAACTCGTCCACCAGGGCGACGGCGTAGCGGGCCCTCAGGCGCTGGCAGGCGCCGGCGCCCCGGGCGTCGTCGGTCAGGGTCGCCAGCAGCCGGGTGAGCAGGTCGTCATAGGTGACCACCGCCGCGCTGCGCTTGCGCTCGTCCACCTCCTTTCGCACGGCGATGGCCAGGCGCCGGCGCAGGGCGGGGATGGAGTCGCCCGGCGCCGCCCGGGGTTCGAGGTCGGCGTCGGGGTTGGCCACGGCGATGTCGCCGATGCGCTGGGCCTCGGCCCGGCTGAACGGGGGGCCGCCGCGACGGTGGAACTTGCGGAGGTAGAGGTCGTCCACCACCTCGGTGCGCAGGTCGTCCACGTCCTCCACGAAGGTGACGTCGAGCTCCACGTCGCCGGCCACGCCCAGGCCGCTGAGGACGTGCT
>DASZDK010000030.1:0-4270 GCA_035942035.1 Acidimicrobiales bacterium | reverse complement strand
AGCTGGTGCGGGCCCGGGGCGACGTGCGCTTCCGTTGGGTCAAGGGCCACGCCGGCGACCCCATGAACGAGTTGGCTGACCAGCTGGCGGTGGAGGCGGCGCGGACCCAGCAGGGCCGCTCGGGCGAGGGGCGACCGGAGGGGCTCGGGGTCGGGGATGCGCCGGCTGGCGGACTCCGCAGCGGGACCAGCTCTACCGGAGCCCGTGCCGGTGAGGCTGTCGTTCCGAAGGGTCACCTCGTGGTGGTGGCCGGGCACCGGCCGCCCCAGCTGGGCGGCTACGGGGCCAACCCGGTGGCCGAGCGGATCCGTGGCAAGCTGGCTGAGATCCTCGCCGCCAAGCGAAAGCTCCACCCCGACCTCGTGGTGCTGACCGGCCTGGGGCTGGGGGCCGACCAGTTGGGCGCCGAGGCGGCCCGCGACGCCGGCGTGCCGTACGTGGCCGTCCTCCCCTTCCCCGGCCAGGAGGCGGTGTGGCCGGAGCCGTCGCGGCGACGCCACGACGAGCTCCTCGCCGGCGCCGACGGCACCGTGCTCATCCAGGCCACGGCCCCGAAGAGCAAGCAGCAGGCTGGGGCGGCCCTGGCCCGGCGCGACGCCTGGCTGGCCCGCCACGCCGACGAGGCGGTGGTGGTCTGGGACGGGGACGACGCCGGCGTGGGTCGGCTGGCCCGGTCCTTCCAGGACGCCCTGGGCGAGACCGAGGTGTGGATCGTCGCCCCCGAGCCCTGACTCCCCTTCGGACGGTGGGCACGGGGGTACCGTCGGGCAATGCGGGTGGGCGCCGACACGGGAGGCACCTTCACCGACGTGGTGGCGGCCGACGGCACCGTGGCCAAGGTGCCCTCCACGCCCGAGGATCCGGGGCGGGCCGTGCGCGCCGGCCTGGCCTCGGCCGGGGGCGAGCGTCGCCCGCAGGTGCTCGCCCACGGGACGACGGTGGCCACCAACGCCCTGCTGGAGCGGCGAGGTGCAGCGGTGGCGCTGGTCACGACGCGGGGGTTCGCCGACGTGATCGAGATCGCCCGCCAGGACCGGCCGTCGCTCTACGACGCCGGTGTCGACCGGCCGGAGCCGCTGGTTCCCCGGCACTGGCGCCACGAGGTGGGAGGACGACTGGGGGCCGACGGCGCCGAGCTGGAACCGGTGGACCTCGACGAGCTCCCGGTGCTCGACTCCGCTGTGAATTCGGTGGCGGTGTGCCTCCTGCACGCCGACCTCGACGCTGCCCACGAGCGGGCGGCGGCCGAGCGCCTGCGCCAGCGAGGTTACGACGTGAGCTGCTCGCACGAGGTGTCGCCCGAGTTCCGGGAGTACGAGCGCACCTCGACAACGGTGGTGAACGCCTACCTGCGCCCGGTGTGCCGGTCGTACCTGCAGGGCCTCGACGGCGCTGCCGGGGAGGTCCTGGTGCTGACCTCGGCCGGGGGCCTGGTGCCTGCCGGCCAGGCGGCCGAGGTCCCGGCCTCGCTCCTGTTGTCGGGGCCGGCCGGCGGTGTGCGGGCAGCGGCGGTGGCGGCGGCGGCGTGCGGGTGGCCCGACGCCGTCAGCTTCGACATGGGCGGGACCAGCACCGACGTGTGCCTCATCCAGGGTGGCGCTCCCCAGCCGTCACCGCAGCGGGAGGCGGCCGGCTTCCCCGTGCGGCTGCCGTCGCTCGACATCCACACCGTGGGCGCCGGTGGCGGCTCCATCGCCCGGGTCGACGCCGGGGGCGCGCTGGTCGTCGGGCCGCGGTCGGCCGGCGCCGTTCCCGGTCCGGCGTGCTACGGCCGCGGTGGTGAGCAGCCCACGGTGACCGACGCCGACCTGGTCCTCGGGCGCATCCCTGCCGGCGCCGCCTTCCCCGGACTGGGTGGGCTGGACGTCGACGCGGCGCGAGCCGCCTTGGACCGGGCACGGGTGGACGCCGGCGGTGTGGTGGCCGTGGTGGACGCCGGCATGGAGCAGGCGCTGCGCCAGGTCAGCGTGGCCCGCGGCGTCGACCCCCGGGAGCTGGCCCTGGTGACCTTCGGGGGCGCCGGCCCCCTGCACGCCTGCGCTCTCGCCGAGGCGCTGGGCATGCCCACCGTGATCGTCCCGCCCCGTGCCGGCGTGCTCTCCGCCGTGGGGTTGCTGTGCTCCCCGGTGCAGCACGACGTGGTCCGGTCGTGGTCCACGCCCCGTGACCACGCCGGCCTCGACACTGCCCTGTCCGAGATGGCGGACCAGGCCCGGGCCGAGCTCTCCGGGGAGCTGGCCTCGCTGGGCCGCGTCGAGCGCCGGGAAACGCCGTCGGAGGTCGAGGTGGCGACGTCGCTCGACTGCCGCTACGCCGGCCAGAGCCACGAGCTGACCGTGCCGGGGGTGGCCGACTTCGCCGCCGAGCACCGCCGGCGCAACGGCTTCGACCGGCCCGAGGCGCCCATCGAGGTGGTGGCCCTGCGGGCCCGCGCCACCCTGGCGGCGCCGCTGGAGGTCACCGACCTGCCGGCGCCGCCCGAGCGGCAGGCGGCGGTGGGGCCAACGGTGATCTCCGAGCCCGACTGCACCATCTGGGTGTCCGGAGGGTGGCGCGCCGACCCTGGTCCGGTCGGCGCCCTCCTGCTCACGAGGACGAGCGGGTGAGCGAGCTCGACCCGGCGTCGCTGCAGGTGCTGATCTCCCGCCTGACCGGGGTGGCCGAGGAGATGGGAGCGGTGCTGCGCCGGTCGGCCTACAGCCCCAACATCAAGGAGCGGGCCGACTGCTCCGCCGCCCTGTTCACGCCCGCCGGCGAGCTCCTCGTCCAGGCCGAGCACATCCCCGTGCACCTGGGGTCGATGCCGGCGTCGGTTGCCGCTGCCATCGCCGCCTTCGGGGCGGACGGGCTCGGCCCGGGCGAGCAGGTGGTGCTCAACGATCCCTTCGCCGGCGGCACCCACCTCAACGACCTCACGCTGGTGGCGCCGTGCTGGGTCGACGGCCGGCTGGTGGGCTGGGCGGCCAACCGGGCCCACCACGCCGACGTGGGCGGGGCCGCCCCGGGGTCCATTCCCCCCGAGGCCACCGAGGTGTACCAGGAGGGGCTGCGCCTGCCCCCGGTGCGCCTCACGCCCGAGGTGGAGGCGGTGCTGTTGGCCAACTCCCGCACGCCGGAAGAGCGGCGCGGCGACCTCGACGCCCAGATCGGCGCCAACGGCCTCGGCGTCGAGCGGCTGGCCGCCTTCGCCGGCGCTCCGCTCGACGAGGTCACCGCCTACGGGGAGCGGCGCATGCGGGCCACCCTGTCCGCCCTTCCCGACGGGTCGTGGTCGTTCAGCGACGTGCTCGACTCGTGCGGCCCTGCCGCCGACCAGCAGCGCCCCGCTCGCATCTCGCTCACCGTGACCATCGACGGCGAGCACGCCACCTTCGACTTCGCCGGCACCGACGACCAGCGACGGGGCAACGTGAACGCCGTCGAGGCGGTCACGGTCAGCGCCGTCTCCTTCGCCCTGCGGGCCGCCACCGACCCCGGGATCCCCGCCAACGGCGGTGCCATGCGCACGGTGCGGGTGCTGGCGCCGGCCGGCAGCATCGTGGCCGCCCAGCCGCCGGCAGCGGTGGGCGCTGGCAACGTCGAGGTCAGCCAGCGCGTGGCCGACGTGTGCCTCGGGGCCCTCGCCACACCCTGCGCCGACCGCGTGGCCGCCGCCGGCCAGGGCACCATGAACAACGTGCTGGTCGGGGGCGCCGGCTGGGTCTACTACGAGACGGTCGCCGGCGGCCAGGGCGGCAAACCGAGCGGACCCGGCATGAGCGGCGTGCACACCGCCATGACCAACACCAAGAACACGCCGGTCGAGGCCCTGGAGCGGCACTACCCCATGCGGGTGCTGCGGTACCGGCTGCGGCGCGGCAGTGGGGGTGACGGCCGCCATCCCGGAGGCGAGGGCATCGAGCGGGACCTGCTCATGCTCGAGGACGTGACGCTGTCGCTGATCACCGAGCGGCGGGGGTCGCGGCCATGGGGCTTGGCGGGAGGCGAGCCGGGAGCGGCGGGGGAGAACTGGCTGCTGCCCCAGGGCGACGAGTCGCAGGCTCAGCCTCTGACGGACAAGTGCACCATCCGGATGCAGGCAGGCGATGTGTTGCGCATGCTCACGCCCGGCGGCGGAGGTTGGGGACAGCCTGACGGGTGAACACTGGGAGCAGCCGAACGGTTCACCACCGACCTCGTCGTCTCAATCGCGAAGGATCCAGAACAGCCGTGCCGGCTCGGTCACGAGGTTGCGCCAGCCCGAAACGGCGAAGGCCGTGGCCAGGAGGGC
>DASZDK010000029.1:0-12316 GCA_035942035.1 Acidimicrobiales bacterium | reverse complement strand
ACCCCCGTCTCCACGCCCAGATTTTCCCCCCGCCATCCCCGTGGCCGGTGAGGTTTTGTGATTACCATGGTCGCCAGGACCAGTGAAGGGCTCTCCGGAGGCCCTGCATCCTGGTCTTACGATGTGTGCGAGCCCCAGGAGAGGGTTAGTCGGCCTGTGTCCCCGGGGCTCGCACCATCGGCGCTTCATCCGGATGGTACCACCCTACTAACCCCATGAGGTTGGGTGGGTGGATACCTGAGGGGCTGCCAGCCGCACCGGGTGCCGTGTCATCCCCGTGTCATCCTCGACGGCCCGCCACGCCTAGGACCGTCACGTACCGGGGAGTACCGGGACGAACCCCGCACCCCCGCTGACCGGGGACGGAGGGGTATCGGGGATCCACGGAGCGCCACCCGCCTGACCCCCCGGACGAGCCTTGTAAAGAAGAGGTCGTCGGTTCGAATCCGACACTCGGCTCAGAGAACCGGCCTAGAGGCGTCACTCCTCTTCTTCCATCTCCATATCGCCCATGCCGCCTCCCTCGCCCTCATCGCCGCAGGCGGTGGCACCGCCCACGAGCAGCAGGGCGGTCAGGCTGGCGGCGAGGAGCTTGCTCCGGGGAGGCATGGCGGCTGAGGTACCCCGCCCCGGCGAAGGCCATGCGGGGTGAGCACGTCCCTCCAGCTCAGATGGACGGGTTCGGCTCGCGGGAGCGCAGCGACGTGTGAGGGTCCTTGCATCGGGGCCGGCCCGAGGCAAGGCTGCACCCGATGGGCTTGTCCGAGCGCGACATGGCGATCCTCGAGTTCGAGCGAAGCTGGTGGAAGCAGACGGGCCCCAAAGACGCGGCCATCCGCCAGCGCTTCGAGCTGTCCCCGGCGCGCTACTACCAGATCCTCACCGGGCTCCTCGACTCCCCCGAGGCGCTCGGGTACGACCCCTTGGTCGTCCGGCGCCTCCGGCGATCGCGGCACCGTCGCCGGCGTGCCCGCTTCGAGGGCCGTGCCGCCGCTGGCCGCCCGGTGCGAACGTGAGCCAGGACGATCCCTCCCCCGAGAGCGGCTCGTTCGTCCGCTCCGCGAGCGGTGCGATGCTGCGCGGCGTCATGCTCATCGTCGTCGCCGTGGTGCTCGGCATCGTGCTGCTCCAGGGCACCGACGGGCCCGATCCGTTCACCGCCGCCACCGAGGACACCACCGGCACCGAGGACGTCACCGACAATGGCGACGACGGCGACACGCCTCCGACCTTCGACGGCGACGGCAACGTCGGCGACGTCGGGGAGACGACGGACACGACGGACACGACGGAGGTGCCACCTCCGGACGTCGATCCGTCCACCATCACCGTCCTGGTGGCCAACGGCTCCGGTGGCGTGGCCGGCTTGGCCGCCGCCGTGACCGAGGTGGTGACCGAGGCCGGCTACGAGACGGTGCCGCCCACCAACAGCAAGGCGGTCGAGTCGTCGGTGGTCTACTACGCCCCCGGGTTCCAGGAGGCCGCCGCCGCCGTGGCCCAGCTCTTCGATCCGGCACCCGAGGTGGCGCCGCTGCCCGACCCCTCCCCCGTCGACGACCTACGGGGCGCCAACGTGGTGCTGGTGGCGTCGGGCGACCTGGCCGAGTAGCTCCGTCCGCCGAGGCTGGCGGACGGCTCTCAGCGCTCCGCGGCTGCCGGCGGCAGGAGGCGGATGCGGGAGCTGACCTGGACGACCAGGAAGCCCGGGACCGGTGCGACCTTGCGGTCGGGTGGCGGGCTCACCTCGAGGTCGAAGCGGCCCAGGGTGGTGGAGGTGGCTTCCCGGACCGATCCGTCGTCGAGGTCGTGGGTGGCCCGGTAGTCGGTCACCTGCACGCCCTCGAGCCGCAGCTCGCCGCTGGCCGAGGGGATCACCGCCTCCAGCGGCAGCCGGGCGGCGGCCTCGAGGCTGGCCACCTTCTCGCCGTCGACCACCCCGAGCTCGACCAACCGCCCCGAGCCGTCGAGCCGGGTCTTCGACGTGGAGTCGGGGACCTGGACGGGGTCGTCGATGACCCAGCCGGCGCCGGGGGCCAGCGCACGGTCGGGCGGCCCCCCCACGGCCGCCGGGAAGATCTCGGCGATGCCCAGCAGGCCCAGGCGCTCGTCCGGGACGCCCTCGATGGAGCGCACCTCCTCCAGTTGCGCCGACCGGTCGAACACCACCTCGAACACGCGGTCGTCGGCCCCCGGCTCTTGGAGCAGCACCCGCACCTCCACCCCGTCGTCCCCGGAGCGCAGCACGGTGTGCTCGGCGGTGAGGGTCACGTCCTCCTCGCGGCGGTCGGGACCGGTGGCCCCGATGCGCACCTCGGAGACGGTGCGGACCTCCAGCTCGTAGCGGTACGTGGCCCCAACCTCGGGCCGGAAGGTGAGGCGCACCGTGCCCTCCCGGCAGGCGCTGAGGCTGGCGACGAGGGCGACGGCGAGGAGCGCCCTCACCGGGAGGCGACGGAGGGCGGCTCGTGACATCGTTCGGCGACGGTAGCGTGCCGGGCCATGGAGCTCCCGTCGCCGCTACGCCCGCTGCTGACCGATCCCACCCGCTCGGCGGTCCTCACCGACTTCGACGGCACCCTGGCGCCCGTCGTGGATGACCCGAAGCTGGCCGTTCCCCTGCCGGGTGCGGTGGAGGTGCTCCATCGCCTGGCCCGTCGCTTCGCCCTGGTGGGGGTGGTCTCCGGCCGCCCCGTCTCCTACCTGATCGACCGGGTGGGCACCGACCTGTGGCTGTCAGGGCTCTACGGCCTCGAGCGGTGGGAGGACGGCCAGCGGGTCGAGGCGCCCGAGGCCGAGCGGTGGCGGCCCGTGGTCGCCGAGGCGACGGCGAGGGCCGAGACCCGGTTCGGGCCGCTGGTGGAGGACAAGGGCCTCTCGCTGACCCTGCACTTTCGCACCGTGCCGGAGCGGGGCGACGAGGCCCGAGCCTGGGCGCGGGAGGAGGCGCAGCGCACCGGCTTGGTGGTGGCCGAGGGACGGGCCTCGGTCGAGCTCCATCCTCCCGTCGACGCCGACAAGGGCACCGTCGTGGAGGCGGCGGCGGCAGGCATGGGGGCGGCCTGCTTCTTCGGGGATGACGTGGGCGACCTGAGTGCCTTCGGTGCGCTCGAGCGGCTGGCCGCCGCCGGCGTCGCCACCGCCCGCGTCGCCGTCAACAGTGCCGAGGCCGACCCCGAGCTCCTGGAGCGAGCCGACGTGGTCGTCGACGGCCCCATGGAGGCGCTGGCCGTGCTCGAAGCCCTGGCGTCAGGCTGAGGGTTCGGCGCAGAAGTACGTGAGCGGTCCTGTGGAGTACCCGGCAGGTCAACTTCGCCCGGTGGGTCCAAGTAGTTCTGCGTCGGCCCCTGAGGCGCCTGTGGCGGTTGCCCGGTCTGCCGCCTGGAGCTGGTCGGCCAGCCAGTCGTGTGGCGTGCGGGCGGCGGCAAGGGTGCGGACCGCTCCGGCGTGGCGCCGGCGCTCATCCTCGCCCATCGACAGGGCGGTGTGGAGCGCCTCGGAGGTGGCCGTCACGTCGAAGGGGTTGAGTCCCAGGGCGGCGGTCCCGAGCTCGGACCAGGCACCGGACTCGCGGCTGAGGAGCAGCACGCCGGCCCGCTCGTTGACCAGCGGGCCCTCCTTGGCCACCAGGTTCAGCCCGTCGCGCACGGGGTTGACCAGCAGCGCGTCGTAGCGGCGGAGCCCGGCCACCGAGCCGGGGAAGTCGTCGCCGGCGTCGTAGAGGATCGGTGTCCACCCCGGGGTGGCCCACGTCTCGTTGATCCGGCGCACCAGGCCCTCCACCTCTTGGCGGTAGGCCAGGTAGTCGGCCAGGCCTTCCCTCGAGGGGTAGACGAAGGCGGCGAAGACCGCCTGTTCACGCCACTCGGGACGGGACCGGAGGAGGTCCTCGAAGGCGTGGAAGCCCCGCAGCAGGTTCTTCGACAGCTCGATGCGGTCGACCCGCACGATCAGCCGCCGGTCGCCCACCCGACGCTCGAGCTCGGCCAGCGCGGTGGCGCAGGGCGCCGACGAGGCGACCGCCTCGATCTCCCCGGGCGCCACCGCTGCCGGCGAGACGAACGTCGGACACGTTCGGCCCAGCAACTCGGTGCAGCAGGCCTCGAAGGCCGCTGCCCAGCGGGGAGCCTGGAAGCCGCAAGCGGCGCTGGCAGCCAAGCCCGAGAGGAGCTCGGTGGCCACGTCGTCGGGCAGCATCCGCAGGTCGTCGGGCGAGGCGAACGGTGTGTGGTGGAAGTGGACCACGGTGAGGTCGGGCCGCGTGGCCGCCAGCTCGGCGGGCAGGAGGGAGAAGTGGTAGTCCTGCACCAGGACCACCGACCCCTCGCTGGCGTCCTGCGCCACTGCCCGGGCGTAGAGGTCGTTGACGTCACGGTAGGCCTGCCACGCCTCCCGCCAGCGACGGTCGAAGCGCGGCCGGCGGGCGGTGTCGTAGAGGCGGTGGTGCAGGAACCACAGCGTTCCGCTGGAGACGACGTGGTAGTAGGCGCGGTAGGCGTCGGGATCGACGAGGAGCGAGCGCAGGCGGAAGCCCTGCGCCTCCACCACGCCGGCGGCGGCGGCCATGCGGTCGGCCGCGGAGAGGGCACCGGCGATCCAGGTGGCGCCGCTGCCGGCGAGGGCCGGCCCCAGCGCGCTCACCAGGCCGCCCCCGCCCCGCCCCGCCTGGAGCTCGCCGCGGTCGTCGACCGAGAACGACAGTGGGCCGCGGTTGGAGACGATGACCATGTTGGCCTGCTCGGCGCTTGGCACTCCGTCACGGTAGAAGGCGGGGCGGCCACGCGCCGAGCCGGCGCTGCCGTGGCCCTCCGTCATCCCCGCTGCTCCGGGAAACGGGCAGGATGGCGGCGTGCACGTGGTCGCCGCGCCCGACAAGTTCCGGGGGACGGCCTCGGCGCGCGACGTGGCCGCCGCCGTGGCCGAGGTGGCGCGAGCCTGCGGGTGGACCTGCGACGAGGCGCCGGTGGCCGACGGCGGTGAGGGCACGTTGGAGGCCCTCGGCGGGCCCAACCGGACCTCGACGGTCACCGGCCCCCTGGGCGACCCCGTGCCGGCGGCGTGGCGCCGGGCCGGGCGCACTGCGGTGTTGGAGATGGCCCTCGCCTCCGGGCTCGAGCTCGTCGGTGGCCCCGAGACCAACGACCCGGTGGCGGCCGCCACCTTCGGCACCGGCGAGCTGGTGGCTGCCGCGCTCGATGCCGGGTGCCGCCGGGTGATCCTCGGCGTGGGCGGCTCCGCCTCCACCGACGGTGGCCTCGGCGCCGTCCGTGCCCTGGAGCCGGTGTCTCGCCTGGCAGGCGTGGAGCTCGTGGTGGCGTGTGACGTGCGCATCACCTTCCTCGACGCCGCCCCCGTCTTCGCTCCCCAGAAGGGCGCCACTCCGGCCCAGGTCGAGCTGCTGCGTCGGCGACTCGAACGGCTGGCCCAGGTCTACGAGCAGAACTACGGCGTCGACGTCCGCATGCTGGAGGGCTCCGGAGCGGCGGGCGGGCTTGCCGGGGGCCTGGCCGCGGTCGGGGCCCGCCTGGTGCCCGGCTTCGACGTGGTCGCAGACGAGCTCGAGCTCCACGAACGTCTCGAGGGAGCCGATCTGGCCGTCGCCGGCGAGGGCTTTCTCGACGAGCAGTCGTTCGCCGGCAAGGCGGTGGGCGGTGTGGTGGAGCTGGCCACGGTGGCGGGCGTGCCGGTGCTGGCGGTGGCCGGCGAGGTCCTGCCCGACGTGGTGGTCCCCGAGGGTGTCGAGGTCGTATCCCTCGTCGAGCGCTTCGGCCGGGACCGCGCCGTGGGCGCCACCTTGTCCTGCGTCGAGGAGGTGGTGGCCGATCGGCTGGCCCGGGGATGACGGTGGCCGATTCGTGTACAGCACACCCTTTCGGCTCCTAGCCTGTGGCAATGGGCGAGCGCATCCGGCGCGCCGGGCAGGTGGCCTGGGCGCTCGTCGGGCTGGCCGTTGTCCTGAGCCTCCTCGGGGTCATCGGTTGGTGGCTGCGGGTGGTGTGGCCACCGTTGATCCTCGCCGGCGCCATCGTCTTCCTGCTCAACCCCGGCGTGACCGCGCTGCACCGCCGGCACGTCCCCCGGGTGGCGGGTACTGCCCTCAGCTACCTCGCCTTCTTCGCCGTCATCGGCCTCACCGTCCTGGTCGTGGCCCCGCTTGCCGCCGACCAGGCCGACGAGCTCTCGGCCGAGCTGCCCCAGGTCCGCGCCGATGTGGAGCGGTGGATCAACGACCGTGCCGAGCAGTCCAAGGACTGGGTGGTCAGCTTCCCCAGCGTGGGTCAGCTGGAGGACGAGGTCGGCGGTGGCCAGGAAGCGGGGATCGGCCGCACCCTCGACGCCGTCCGCGACCTGGGCGAGCGCCTGTTCCACGTGGCCATCATCCTCATCCTGGCGCCCATCATCGCCTTCTACCTGCTCGTGGACCTACCCCGATTGCGCCAGCTGGCCGAGCAGCTGGTCCCCGAGGAGGCCCGGGACGAGGTGCTGATAGTCGCCACCCGGCTCAACCGGGCCGTCGGCGGCTTCTTCCGGGGCCAGCTGCTGGTGGCCCTCGTCGTCGGGGCCATGGTGTCGATCGGGCTCGCCCTGATCGACCTGCCGTTCTGGCTCATCGTGGGCATGATCGCCGGGCTGTTCAACGTGGTGCCGCTGATCGGCCCGTGGGTGGGTGCCGTGCCCGGGATCCTCATCGCCCTGACCACCCGGGACATCTCCACCGCGGTGTGGGTGGGGGCGATCATGGCCGGCGCCCAGCAGGTGGACAACCACTTCATCAGTCCTCTCGTCATGCAGCGTGCCGTCCGGCTCCATCCAGCGGCGGTAATGCTCGCCCTGCTGGCGGGCGGCACCATCGGCGGCTTCTTCGGCCTGCTCATCGCCGTCCCCGCCGCTGCGGTGCTGAAGATCGTGCTCGGGCACCTCTGGCACACCTACGTGCTGGGCGAGCCGCTGGTCCGAGTGGAGGCAGCGGCCGAAGCGGACGAGAGCGATCCCGCCCGGGGGATCGTGCGCCAGGTCACCGATGAGGCCCTCCAGCCTGCACCCGAGGAGGTCGCCGATGGTGGCGACGGCTCCCGCCCCGATGGCAGTGCGCAGCCCGAGCCGATGGTCACCGCCGGCGCGGTGGCGGACGGCGACGGCGCCGGGCCCGAGACGGACGAGGGCGGCGAGGCCACCTCGACCCCGGTGGGTCAGGCTCCTCAGGCTCCTCAGGCTCCTCAGGGGCGCCGGTAGCCCGCCAGCGAGGCGAGCGGCGGCCGGTCGGGGCGGTCGCCGGTCTGCCCGGGCATGGCCACTCCGGCTCGTGACAGCGCGGTGCGCAGCACGTCCTCGGCCACGGTCCTGAGCTCGGCCACCGGCCGGTTGCGGTGCAGCCGATCGCCGAGGTCGACCTGGGCCATGGCCTCGACGCCGACGAGGGCGGCGATGTCGATCAGCAACCCGAGATCGACGCCGTAGCCGGAGGCGAACGGCACCTGCTCGAGCACGTCTCGCCGGCCGGCGTACTCCCCGGTGAGCGGTTGGTGGAGGTCGGCCAGGTGAGGGAACAGCAGCGAGACCAGGGGCCGGGCGAGCAACTGGGTCACCCGTCCTCCCTCGCCGGGACGGCCGGCCAGCGGCCGCTGGGACGTGCCCTTGACGAAGGCCACGGAGGGCTCGGTGAGCAGCGGGCCGAGCAGCCCGGTGACCGACCGGGCGCGGAACCGGCGCAGGTCGGCGTCGCACCACACCACCAGGTCGCCCCGGCACGCAGCCAGCGACTTCCACAGCGCCTCTCCCTTGCCCGTTCCCGGCCCGTACTCGCTGAGCACCTCGTTGGCGGCGAGCACCCGGGCGCCGGCGGACCGGGCGGCGCCGGCGGTCCCGTCCACCGAGCCGTCGTCGACCACCAGGACCTCGTCGACCAGGCCCCGGCGCTCCACCAACTCGGCCACGACCACGCCCACGACCTCCCCCACGGTGGCCTCCTCGTCCCGGGCGGGAACGCACACCGAGATCCGAGTGGCGCCCTTGGCCGCGGCCAGCGCTTCGGCGTCGAAATCGCAGGCGGACCAGGTGCGCAGGGGGCCGGAGGTCACCGCCCACGATCCTGGCAGTTGCGAGTCGCCCGCCGGGGTGGTTTGCTGGTTAGCACTCGACCATCGTGAGTGCTAACGCCGCCGGCGCAGGCGGTACGAAGATCGCCAGGAGGAACCAGAGTGCCCAAGCTCATTGCCTATGACACCGAAGCTCGTCGCGGACTGGAAAGCGGGATGAACCAGCTCGCCGACGCTGTGCGGGTCACCCTCGGCCCCAAGGGCCGCAACGTGGTGCTGGACCGGAAGTGGGGGGTGCCGACCATCACCAAGGACGGCGTCTCGGTCGCCAAGGAGATCGAGCTCGAGGACCCCTACGAGAAGATCGGTGCGGATCTGGTCAAGGAGG
The DNA here is from genome assembly GCA_035942035.1 of Acidimicrobiales bacterium. GTDB lineage: Bacteria > Actinomycetota > Acidimicrobiia > Acidimicrobiales > CADCSY01 > JAHWJR01. The sequence continues at coordinate 3,895 of DASZDK010000029.1, read as the reverse complement.
TGGCCAAGAAGACTGACGACGTCGCCGGTGACGGCACCACCACCGCCACCGTGCTGGCCTGGGCCATGGTGCGCGAGGGGCTGCGCAACGTGGCCGCCGGCGCCAACCCCATGGGCCTCAAGCGGGGCATCGAGGGTGCCGTCCACGTGGCCGTGAAGGCCCTCCAGGACCTGTCCCGGGAGGTCGACGCCAAGGAGCAGATCGCCCAGGTGGCCTCCATCTCCGCCAACAACGACCAAGAGATCGGCACGATGATCGCCGACGCCATCGACAAGGTGGGCAAGGACGGGGTCATCACCGTCGAGGAGTCGCAGACCTTCGGCATGGAGATGGACCTGGTCGAGGGCATGCGCTTCGACAAGGGCTACATCTCCCCTTACTTCGTGACCGACCCCGAGCGCATGGAGGCCGTGCTGGAGGACGCCTACATCCTCCTGACCAGCTCCAAGATCTCGGCGGTGCGCGACATGCTGCCCGTGCTCGAGAAGGTGATGCAGGGCGGTCGCCCGCTACTGATCATCGCCGAGGACGTCGAGGGCGAGGCCCTGGCCACGCTGGTCGTCAACAAGATCCGGGGCACGTTCAAGTCCGCTTCGGTCAAGGCTCCCGGGTTCGGTGAGCGCCGCAAGGCCATGTTGCAGGACATCGCCGTGCTCACCGGCGGCCAGGTCATCACCGAGGAGGTCGGGCTCAAGCTCGAGAACGTCACCCTCGACCTGCTGGGCACCGCCCGTAAGGTGGTCGTCACCAAGGACGAGACGACCATCGTCGAGGGCGCCGGGTCCGACGAGGACCTCAAGGGCCGCATCCACCAGATCAAGGCCGAGATGGAGAACACCGACTCCGACTACGACCGGGAGAAGCTCCAGGAGCGCCTGGCCAAGCTGTCGGGCGGTGTGGCCGTGCTCAAGGTCGGTGCTGCCACCGAGGTCGAGCTGAGGGAGAAGAAGCACCGCATCGAAGACGCCGTCAGCACCACCAAGGCGGCCGTGGACGAGGGTGTCGTCCCGGGCGGCGGCGTGGCCCTGCTGCGGACCCAGGCGGCGGTGCTCGACCACGCAGGCCAGCTCAAGGGCGACGAAGCCACCGGTGCCCGCATCGTGGCCAAGTCCCTCGAAGAGCCGCTGAAGCAGATCGCCCGCAACGCCGGCCTCGAGGGTGGTGTGGCTGTGGAGCGGGTGCGCAACCTCGAGGGCGCCCAGGGCCTCAACGCCGCCACCGGTGAGTACGAGGACCTGCTGAAGGCAGGTGTCCCCGACGCCACCAAGGTGACGCGCTCGGCGCTCCAGAACGCGGCGTCGATCGCGGCGCTGTTCCTCACCACCGAAGCGGTGATCGTCGACAAGCCCGAGAAGGAAGGGGCGGCGGCGGCCGGCGGAGGCATGGAGGACTACTGATCCTGGCTGTTGGTTGCAACTCGGCAAGGGCCGGCTCTTCGGGGCCGGCCCTTCGTCGTGGCCGGGGTCAGCGCTGGCTCAGCGGCGCCAGCGCCCGCGCCGGGGCCGGCGCCGCTCCGGCGGTGCGGGCCGCAGCCCGGCGACGTGGAGAGCCAATCCCGCCCCGGCGGCGACGACCAGCCCGGCGGCCACCGCCGTGGTCGCCGCGTGCAGCGGCTGGTCGTACCACGACAGGGCGAGGGCGCCGGACGTGTCGGACCGGCCGATCAGCGGTCGGCCCCGTGCGGAGCCCCCGCCGGCGATGACGGGGGCGTCCTGGAACCGGCCGCCGGTCCCAGCCGCGGGGCCAGGCTCCTCGGTGCGTTCGACCCGAAGGCTCCACAGGGTGGAGCGCAGCCCCAGCGCGTCGCGGAAGCCCAGCCCCGTCATCTGCCGCACCCCTGCGTCCCCCAGCAGCTCCACGCTGAGCGCTCGCCCCGACGGTCCGGTCTCGGCGACGCGGACATCGTGGACACCGCCTGGATAACCGAGCCTCCGCCCGAGCTGATCGAGGGGGATGCGCACCTCCCACGGCTGCGGGTCCGCCGTCGGGTACGGGATCGCCGCCAGGTACGGGAGTCCGGTGCCGGAGGTGGCGAAGCCCTCCTCCGGCGTGGCCGACACTCCGCCGCCGCTGGCCGAGTACACCGCTTCGGCCAGCGCCCCCTTGAAGCGAACCACCTGGCCACGGGTGGCGGCCACGGCGGCGTCCATGGCCCGGTACTCGGCCTGCTGGCCCAGGTAGACCTGGCAGTCCTGGCTGTCGCACAGCTCGCCCGAGATGGCCATGGCCCGCAGGGCGTAGGTGCGGGCCGCCACCGCCTGCGCCTCCAGGGCGGCCTGCGGCCAGCTGGCGTCGCGCACCTCGCCCATCCCCCTCAGGTAGTCCTCGACGCCGAGCTCGTTCACCAGCCGCAGGCTCCCGCCCCCGGCGACGGCCTGAACCGCACCGCGGTACCGGGCGCTGCGAGCGGGGACGGCGACGGTGCCTCCCGACGAGGGGATGGCCCACATGGCCGAGCCTGACGTGGCGACGTCGTTCGGTGGTGGCGGTGCCTCCGCCTCAGGGGGAGGCGGTTCGTCCGCCGGTGGCGCCGGCGGGTCAGGCGCCGGCGGACCGGGCGCCGGCGGGGGCTCGCCGGTCGGCGGCGCCGGCGGCGGAGGGGGAGGGTCGTCCCCACCGATGAGGCCACCGAGCACGCCCCCACCTTCGCCCCCCTGGTGCTGGCTCGGGGGACTCACCAGTACGGGCTGCGACACGGTGGCGGTGGCCACGGTGGCGCCGGACATCGGCTCTGCCCGGTAGGCGCCGTCGAAGCGGAGCCGCACCGAGCCGCCGGGGCGCACCTTGACGGGGAACCCGGGTGCCTGGGGGCCCTCCCGGGGACTGCGCACCTCACCACCTCCGGGGAAGGAGACCACCGCGTCAGCGCCGCCCGACAGGACGGCCACCCTCACCTCTCCGCCGGCCTCTCCGATGGTGGTGCCGGGATAGAAGTGCTGGAGGATCTCGGCGGTGGAGGCGCCGGCACGACCCATGGCCAGGGCCCCGTCCTGGGCCATGCCCACCCCGTGCCCGTGCCCCCGGCCCTCGACCACCACGACGGGCTCGACCGGCGCAAGTGGCTCGGTGGGCTCGACCGGCGCTGGCGCCGATGCCGCAGAGGACGCGGCGGAGGCGCCGAGGAGCACCACGGTGACGAGCAGCAGGGACGGCGCCGGCCGGCGCCGGGACCGGGAACGGTGAGGTGGTGCCACAACGGTCCGGCAGCGTACCGGTAGCGTCTACCCCGATGTCCGAGCCGGTCCCGCCCGTCGAGCCTGCCGAAGGCTGGGCGGTCCTCCACCTGTTCTGCACGGTCGACCCGGGGGCAGACGGGGAGGCCGTCGCCAGCGCCGTCAAGCAGGCCGGAGCCGGCGACCATCAGGTCGTGCCCTTCGCCGTGCTGGGCCACAAGGCCGACGTGGGGTTCATGGCCCTCGGGCCCGACCTGTGGCGCCTGCACTCGTTCCAGCGCGATGTGCAGGACGCCGGCCTGGGCCTGGCCGACTCCTACCTCTCGCTCACCGAAGTGTCGGAGTACGCCGCCGGCGTCCCCGACAAGGCCAAGCGCGCCCGGCTCTACCCGACCCTGCCGCCCGAGGGCATGCCGGCGTTCTGCTTCTACCCCATGTCGAAGCGCCGCGACGTCGGGCGCAACTGGTACACGCTGCCGTACGAGGAGCGCCTCGAGCTCATGTACGAGCACGGCCGGGTGGGGCGCACCTTCGCCGGGCGGGTCCTCCAGCTGGTCACCGGATCGACCGGTATCGACGACTTCGAATGGGCGGTGTCGCTGTTCGCCGTGCGACCCGACGACCTCAAGGAGTGCGTTCACACCATGCGCTTCGACGCCGCCTCGGCCCACTACGCCGAGTTCGGTCCCTTTGTCACCGGCCTGATCGCCCCCCTGGCGGAG